>NZ_MTQB01000023.1:0-58160 GCF_001974855.1 Pseudoalteromonas sp. SK18
ACAGCTCGAAGGCGAGCCCCGCACAAGGCCGCCCCGACACAATAATAGGGTAGCATTTGCTATGTGATTTTCTACCGCTGTGGGCACCATGACATTACCAGGATCCAATTAAAGAAACCCGTTACAGCAATGTAACGGGTTTTTTGTTGTTTGGGGTTTAGTAAATAGCCAAGAGCCCATGCCAAACTCAGTAGTCAAACAAAACAGCTCGAAGGCGAGCCCCGCACAAGGCCGCCCCGACACAATAATAGGGTAGCATTTGCTATGTGATTTTCTACCGCTGTGGGCACCATGACATTACCAGGATCCAATTAAAGAAACCCGTTACAGTAATGTAACGGGTTTTTTGTTGTCTGAGATAAAGTAAAACATCAAGCCAAGACCATATATGGAACTCAGTAGTGGCTGCTCTTGCACATCCTGTGCTCCACGCCATTCGTATTCCTATACATCAAAAAAAACAGCTCGGAGCTCAACAAAATAGTAGGACACTTTACTGTATTGTCGCTATAAGTGAGCGCACTGGATCCAAATAACAGAACCACGTCACAGCAAAATGCTGGTTTTTTATTGTTTTAAATTTAAAGATAAATTACTTAATATCTTAAAAAAGAGACTGCCCGCTAATCCCACCATGTATATGCTTCCTATCATATTACTAATAACATATAGACTTAACATTCCCATGCAGTTATGGATCCTACGTGTTAAAATTTGACTTTAGTTTTCGTATTATTGAGGTGTCGATTGCCAACGAGTGATTACCAACGAGTGTTAAATGAGATAACTCAAGAGGTTAAGCCTTTACTAACGCAGGGTAAAGTTGCCGATTATATACCGGCATTGGCAGAGGTTTCTCCTGAGCAGTTCTCCATTGCCATTTATACTACGGACGGAGAAATTTTTTGTGCCGGTGATTGTGAGCAACGCTTCACAATTCAATCTGTCTCTAAGGTTATGACTCTGACATTAGCGTTGCAACGCTATGGCGATGAATTATGGAATAGAGTGGGCAAAGAGCCTTCAGGTACGGCGTTTAACTCTTTGACACAGCTTGAGTTTGAAAAAGGTATTCCACGTAACCCATTTATTAATGCAGGGGCGATTGTTACCTGTGATGCTCTGTATAGTCGTTTATCTGCACCTATGCACTCTATGCTTGAAACATTTCGCGATTTATCTGGTAATCGAAGTATCGTAATAGATAAACAAGTGGCTAATTCAGAGTATGAGTTTAGGCATCGAAATGCGGCAATGGCACACTTAATGAAATCATTCGGTAACTTTGAAAATGAAGTGGATGATGTGCTGTGGTCATACTTTAATTTTTGTGCCATAGAACTTAATTGTATTGAACTTGCTAAGGCTTACAACTTTTTAGCTAATAAAGGGATAGACTACAGCTCTTCTAAACGAGTGCTTTCTAGCCGTCAAAACAAGCAACTAAACTCGTTGTTATTTACCAGTGGTTTATATGATGCGGCGGGTGATTTTGGTTATCGAGTGGGGATGCCTGGAAAATCAGGGGTTTCTGGGACTATATTGGCGGTATTACCGAATAGGTTTACTGTGGCAGTGTATTCCCCAGGATTAAACTCTTTTGGTAACTCGGTGGCAGGAATAGCAGCATTAGAGCTGCTATCTAAAAAGCTTGATATATCTATATTTTAAATACGCTTAGTGCATTGGGATTTTATTGATCCCAATACACTTGCTCTAAACAATCTTCGCGCTCTGGTAAGCCACGTGATAAGCGTGGAGAATGCTGAACCAGCACTTCGTAACTTGCACGGTTGGCGTATTTACTGATTTGAGCGAGCGAAGAGTAGGTAATCGCTTGTTGCTGATGTTTTGCTGAATTAGCAACGTTCAACTTATGATAAACATTCGCTGATAAGTCATGTAATACAGCGGCTAAAGCACAATCACCAGCGCCGTTGGTATTTTTAATCGAGTCAGGCCCGCCCATAAACGGAGCAGTATGACTATATGCCTTTATTGGGTTTTCACAGTCAACTTTACGCATTGCACGTGAAAACTCATAACGATTAAAATCAGGGATAGCACCAGGTAAAAGTGGATACTCTGTTTCGCGTTTGCAGCTGTCATCAACAAAACCGGCCATAAATAAGCCTTTTTCACCGGCAGTACAAATTACTAAATCAACCCAGTCTAATGCTTTGTCGGCAGCTAGTAATGGATCTTCAAATCCAGTAATTGCTTGGCCTTCTTCTTCGTTCATAGCAAGGATATCAACATGCTTTTCTACAAAGTTAGCCCACCATGTCGGATCCTGCTCGATAAGAAACTTAGTACCGAGTGTTAATACAACCGGTACATCTGCATCGTTAGCATACTTGATTGCTTGCATGGTCGCTTCGGTCATGGTTTCATCGCCTTGAGTACGCATTAAATAAGCGCTAATCACTAATGCCGATGAGCCTTCGATTAGCTCTTTATCAATTGACTCAGGCTTTAGATAATTCATCAGGCCAGCACTAATGGCAAAGGTGCGTTCACCCGTTTCATCAATCAATGTGAAACAGCGGCCTATAGGACCATCTACAGGCTGTAAGTAGTCTAAGTCTACGCGACTTGAGTTATTACATAAAAAGCGATAAGCATAACTGCCTATTTTTATATTTTCACTCATTACACCTAATAGCACCGAACGGTCATCAGCAAGTACGGAATAGTTGTGCATCGTGTTGCCAACGGTTCCGCCTGCGAATTCGTAATCGACCATGTCGTTCAGTTTTAAGCGATCGTATAAAGCATTGGTGATGTCATTATCTATAACTTGCGACATCCCTCGGCGCAATTGAAATTCATCGAGAAAAGCTTGGTCAACCTTAGCTTCTATATCAACAACGATTTGATCGATCCCCGTAATATAGCTGCGGTGTAATCGCTCAGTGGCGTTAAGTTGATTGGTCAGTGGATCTTTGGCTTCCACTGGAAAATAATGTTTATGCCTGCGGCGTCCAGGAAATTTCATTTGCTACCCGTGTTGTGAGCTAAATAAAAAAAGCGTGAGATTATAGCGTAAATCCTGCCTTATGAGCCATGACAAACCACTTAAATTTGTTTTATTTTTGCAATAAAGTGATCAATAACGCATTTTATTACGCTAAGTTGGTATAATTACGGCATAAAAAATAGTTAAGTAATAATCATGACAGAGCCATTTGACGACCAATATTGGATGGAACAAGCCCTTGTGTATGCAAAACAAGCAGAGCAACTCGATGAGATCCCGGTAGGCGCTATTATTGTCAAAAATAATCAGCTTATAAGCGCGGGTTATAATCGCTCAATTACCGATAATGATCCGTCGGCTCATGCTGAGATGATAGCGGTAAGAGAGGCCGGAAAAGTGCTTAATAACTATCGCTTAATTGATTGCACTTTGTATGTCACGTTAGAGCCGTGCTCTATGTGTGCAGGTTTATTGGTGCACAGCCGAATTAAACGCTTAGTATTTGGTGCAGCCGATGCTAAAACGGGTTCTGCTGGTTCAATTATGAACTTGTTGCAAGAACCTCGTTTGAACCATCAGGTAGAAATAACGGGTGGGGTATTAGAGACACAATGTGCAGAGACTATTTCGAGTTTTTTTAAGCGCCGTCGAGCACAAATTAAAGCCGCAAAGCTAGCCGCTCGCAACCTTAACAACGATTAGTCTGCAGCTGCTATTAAGGCGTCTAGCTCAGCCATTTGCTGCATAGCAAACATACGACGGCGCCAAATTATCTTTTTATGTAAGTTTCTTAACATCACTCGACGACGAGTGGCAGTTGAGTGTTTTATACAACGTTTAAGCTGATGTGTACGTCTACGTTTAAGCATGACTTATCCTTATGTGCTTGGTGATGACACAAATTTTAATACAATTGAGCCAGATTATTGAATAATTGATTGCAAGTAAACAACTATTTGCTTTTCTGGCATGTCGCTAATTCAGCGCGAAATTTCATAGCATATTTATTTCTCTTTTTCGACTTCATCACTAGTACGTTGATTTGCCTCATCTGGTTTAATAGTCTGCTCTTTTGTTTCGCTTGCTGGCGGTATAGTTGCCATTGCGTCATTTTCATCCAGCCAAACAAGCGCATCGTAATAGCGACGAATATTATCAACGTAAGTCACTGCAACATCACCGCGAGCATAGCCATAGCGGGTATTACGGTAGTGACGTTTTTTTACTAGTAATGGTAAGCGCTTTTTAACATCAGCCCATTTATCAGGGCTAGCGCCTTGTTGCTCAGTAATTATGCGGGCATCATTGACGTGGCCCCAACCAACATTATAAGCGGCAAGTGCAAGCCAAGTTCGATCAGGCTGCGGGATTCTATCTGGTATACGCTTGATTAATTTTGCTAAGTATTGAGCACCGCCACGTATGTTTTGTTCTGGCTCTAAGCGATTAGTAACACCGACTTGTTTTGCTGTGCGCCTTGTTAGCATCATAATACCGCGTACACCCGTTGGTGACTTAGCTCGTGGGTTCCACATCGACTCTTGATAACTCAATGCAGCAAGTAAGCGCCAATCAAGGCTACCCGCATATTGCACAAACCAAGGTTGATATTTAGGCAGTGTTTCTTTTATTGCATCTATGTAGGCTAAGGTATTAACGTAATTAAACTGACGTACATGGCCAAAGTACTTTTCTTCAAGTACATAAAGTTGATTGTTTTGTTTTGCCTCACCAAAAAAAGGAACTAACAATGCGTATAAAGAATCATCATTTGATTTTCGAAGTATCCATGCAATTGAATCATTACGCGTAACTGAAAAGCCAATACTCAAGTTAGGGTGATAGCGCCTAAACAACGCTAATGTATGAGAGTCTGCTAAGGTGTAATCTATTTCCCCATCAATAACGGCTTGTAGTAACTCTTCTTCATCAAATTCTTCGGTTTCATTCCAAGTTAAATCTGGGTTGTTTTGTTTTATTTCTTCTAATGTTAATGAATGACTACTTTTAGCAATAACGGTGAAGTTTCCGGTTAAATCATCAAAATCACGAGGGCGTTCACGCCCTTGTTTAAAAACTAATTTTTGACTTATCGTTCTGTAAGTTGGGCCATAGCGGTAACGTTTGGCGCGCGCCTTGTTAAAAGTAAGCCCAGAGGCAATTAAATCGAGATCGCCACTATCTAAGCGCGCGAACATATCGGATAAATTAAAAAAGGGCACAATTTCAAGCTCTACCCCAAGGTAGTCGGCGAATGCTTGAGAGAGTTCAAATTCAAACCCTTGTTCTCCTTGAACAGCTTGATAATAATTACTTGCACTGGCGAGTGTACCAACGCGAATTTTATTTTCTGATTTAATTTGGGCGAGCTGTGTTGACTGCTCTTGTGTGTTACAGGCACACAAAAGGATGACTAACGTAATGATTGTTATTAGCTTTATCTTCAACATATTCGCCTCTTTAGCATCGTATCTCCTGTTATAACAAAACTTACTGATTACGTCACTTACCGTTTAATCGCAGCCAGTAAAAAATAGGTGTAAACAAAAAGAAAAAGTTAATTTAATGAAAAGCGCATTTTTGAGTTAAATCTGAGAGTAATTTGGACTATAATACGCGCCTAAAATATCGTTCAATCCCTAACCCCGGGTGAAATTACTTATGTTGATCCTTCGTGGTGCACCAGCACTTTCAGAGTTCAGAGTTAATAAAATTTTAGCGCGTTGCCAACAATCGCAACTTCCTGTCACCAATGTATATGCCGAATACGCTCACTTTGCCGATTTAACATCGCCATTAAACAATGATGAGCAAACCAAACTTGAGAAGTTATTAACCTATGGACCAACAATAGCTGAGCATGCGCCAGCGGGTCAGTTGGTATTAGTAACGCCTCGCCCTGGTACTATTTCGCCATGGGCTTCAAAAGCGACTGATATCGCTCATAACTGTGGGCTTAAGCAAGTTCATCGCGTAGAGCGAGGAATTGCATATTATGTTGAGGGTGATTTAAGCGCCGAACAGCTTGCACAGGTTACAGCGCTTCTTCATGATCGCATGACTGAAGCTACTCATAGCAAATTAGAAAATGCAGCGCAGTTATTTCGCAGCGATGCGCCACGCCCAATGTCATCAGTTGATATCTTAGGTGGCGGCCGCGAAGCATTAGCCGTAGCAAATATAGAGCAAGGGTTTGCACTTGCTGATGATGAAATTGACTACTTAGTTGAAAATTTCATCAAGTTAGGGCGCAACCCTAACGACATCGAATTATTCATGTTTGCACAAGCAAACTCAGAGCATTGTCGTCATAAAATATTTAATGCTGATTGGACTATCGATGGTATTGAACAGCCAAAGTCGTTGTTTAAAATGATTAAAAATACCTTTGAGCATAATCCTGAAAATGTACTGTCTGCTTATAAAGATAACGCAGCCGTAATGAAAGGCTCAAAGGCGGGTCGCTTCTTCCCGAATGCGCAAGGTGAATATGCGTATCATCAAGAAGACATTGAAATTTTAATGAAAGTTGAAACCCATAACCACCCAACAGCGATTGCTCCTTTTTCTGGTGCCGCAACTGGGTCAGGCGGTGAAATCCGTGATGAGGGCGCAACCGGTCGAGGTTCTAAGCCAAAAGCGGGTTTAGTGGGCTTTACTGTATCTAACTTACGTATCCCTGGTTTTGAACAGCCTTGGGAAAGCGATTTTGGTAAGCCTGGCCGTATTGTTAATGCCCTAGATATTATGACTGAAGGCCCATTAGGTGGCGCTGCATTTAATAACGAGTTTGGTCGTCCTAACTTGTTAGGCTACTTCCGTACTTACGAAGAAAAAGTAACAAGCCATAATGGTGAAGAAGTACGTGGTTACCATAAACCAATTATGCTTGCCGGTGGTTTAGGTAATATTCGTGCTGATCATGTTCAAAAAGGCGATATTCCAGTAGGCGCAAAATTGATTGCGCTTGGCGGCCCTGCAATGAACATTGGTTTAGGCGGCGGTGCTGCATCAAGTATGGCATCGGGTCAATCAAACGAAGATTTAGATTTTGCCTCAGTACAGCGTGAAAACCCAGAAATGGAACGTCGTTGTCAAGAAGTGATCGACAAATGTTGGCAGCTAGGTGATGCAAATCCTATTGCGTTTATACACGATGTGGGCGCTGGTGGTTTATCAAATGCATTCCCTGAGCTTGTTAATGATGGCGGACGTGGTGGTAAATTCCAACTACGCGATATCCCTAATGATGAGCCGGGCATGGCACCACACGAAATTTGGTGTAATGAATCGCAAGAGCGCTATGTGCTCGCTGTGGGCGTTGAAGACTTTGCACGCTTTGAAGCTATTTGTAAGCGTGAGCGCGCACAATATGCGGTTATTGGTGAAGCAACAGAAGAGCGTCATTTAACAGTTGCCGATAGTCATTTTGATAACAGCCCTGTTGATTTGCCACTGGATGTTTTATTAGGTAAAGCACCTAAAATGCATCGTGATGTTACATCGAAGCAAGTAGTAGGTACTGCACTTGATGTGGATGCAATTAATCCTGCGGATGCAGCGCAGCGTTTATTACGTTTACCAACCATTGCAGAAAAAACGTTCCTAATTACTATTGGCGACCGCTCGGTAACTGGTTTAGTGGCACGCGATCAAATGGTAGGCCCATGGCAAGTGCCTGTGGCTAACTGTGCAGTAACCGCAGCAACATATGATACTTACCATGGTGAAGCTATGTCACTAGGTGAACGTACTCCAGCGGCATTACTTAATTATGGCGCTTCAGCACGCTTGGCTGTGGCTGAGTCTCTTACTAATATTGCCGGTGCTAATATTGGTAGCCTAGAAAACATTAAGTTATCTGCAAACTGGATGGCGGCTGCAGGTCACCCTGGCGAAGACGCAGGTCTGTATGAAGCGGTAAAAGCCGTAGGCGAAGAGTTATGTCCAGCACTTGGGTTAACAATCCCAGTAGGTAAAGACTCGATGTCGATGAAAACGACATGGAAAAATGAAGATGATACGACTGAGCAATCAGTAACATCGCCTTTATCACTTATTATTACAGCCTTTGGCCGCGTTGACGATGTACGTAAAACGGTGACTCCACAGCTGCGCACTGATAAAGGCGACACTTCGCTTATATTAGTTGATTTAGGTGCGGGTAAAAACCGACTGGGCGCCTCAAGCCTTGCACAAGTTTATAAGCAGCTTGGTGATGTTACTCCAGATGTAGACAGCCCTGAGTTACTTAAAGGCTTTTACAATGCTATGCAAGCACTTGTCGCTGATAGTAAGTTACTTGCGTATCATGACCGTTCAGACGGTGGCTTGTTTACCACTATTGCTGAAATGGCGTTTACCGGTCACACCGGTGTTACCGTTGATTTAGCGACTTTGACAGGCTCTGATATTGAAGCGCTTTATAACGAAGAGTTAGGTGCTGTAATTCAAGTAGCAAACAGTGATTTAGATGCTGTAAAAGCTGTATTTGAGCAGCATGGTGTTGCCGCAATTAGCCATGTGATTGGCTCGCTTAATAATAACGATAACATTGTATTTAATCGTGGTGAGCAAACAGTACTTAATCATACGCGTACTGAGCTTCGTACAATTTGGGCCGAAACAACCTATCAGATGCAAGCACGTCGTGATAACCCTGAGTGTGCAAAGCAAGAGTTTGACGCTAAATTTGATGCAAAAGACCCAGGCTTAAACGTTAAACTTAACTTTGACTTAAACGAAGATATTGCTGCACCGTACATTGCGACAGGTGCTAAGCCACAAATGGCTATTTTACGTGAGCAGGGCGTTAACTCGCACCTAGAAATGGCTGCTGCGTTTAACCGTGCTGGTTTTGCTGCGGTAGATGTCCACATGAGTGATATTTTAGAAGGTCGTTTAACGCTTGAACAGTTTAAAGGTTTAGTGGCGTGTGGTGGCTTCTCTTACGGTGACGTATTAGGCGCCGGTGAAGGCTGGGCTAAGTCAATATTGTTTAACGATATGGCACGCGATCAGTTCCAAAGCTTCTTCCATCGTGAAGATACCTTTAGCTTAGGTGTATGTAACGGTTGTCAGATGCTATCAACATTAAAAGAGTTAATTCCGGGTACTGAACATTGGCCGCGCTTTGTAACTAATAAGTCAGAGCGTTTTGAAGCACGCTTTAGTCTGGTTGAAATTCAAGAAAACCCATCGGTGTTCTTTAATGGTATGGCTGGTTCGCGTATGCCAATTGCAGTTTCTCATGGTGAAGGTCATGCAGAATTTGCAAATGATGCGGCAACTAAGGCTGCACTTGCAAGCGGCACTGTAGCGGTTAAGTTTGTTGATAACTACGGTAATCCAACAACGCAGTACCCAGCAAACCCGAACGGCTCGCCAGAAGGGATCACCGGTATTACATCAACAGATGGTCGTGCAACTGTAATGATGCCGCACCCTGAACGTGTATTCCGTGCGGTTGCTAACTCTTGGCACCCAGATGAGTGGGTCGAGGATAGCCCATGGATGCGTATGTTTAGAAATGCGCGTAAAAATGTAGGTTAAATATCTATTTATACACACTAGATTCATGATCTAGATGTAAAAAAAAAAGGCTGCCTTGTGCAGCCTTTTTTGATTATTATGGCTAAAAAGCATTTAAGGATAATATGTTTAAGCGTATTGGTTTAATTATTGGCTCTCTTATACTGAGTATATTATTACTTGGTTATGTATTTCGCTTACCGTTATTACAATGGGCCATCGCTCCTGAACTTAAAAAAGTAGGGGTAATATTAAGCTGCCTAGATTTCTCTATTACCACTAAACTTAATATTCATGTGCAGAACATGTGCTTACAGTACCAAGGACAACAGTTAACCCTTAAAAATATAACCGCAAATACTCAGCAAATAATAATTGAACAAGCACAGTTGGTAACAAGTACTTCATCAAGTAGTGGCAATAATAGTTTAGCAAAGCCCCTTAACTTAGCGCTCTTAGATAAGCGTCCATTAGTTAGCATTAAGCTGCTTTTGTTAGTGAATAATCAGTTGAGTAAAGAGCTTAAATTGAGCATTTCAGAGCCTGATCTAAACCAATTTGTAATACAGGGCGACATAGATGCAACGGTGCGCCTACAAAAAAACTTAGTCAGTGGTAACTTTAAGATCAATGAGTCACACCTCAAGCTGATTGCAAATAACGCATTCTCTGCGTTTCAGAGAATAACCTTTGATGCTCAGCAGCAATTTAACTTTGATGGTATTAACCTCGATTTAAAGGGTGATATTAGTGCGCAATATGTTGATAGCTATAAACAGTGCCAAGTACAAACGCATAGCCAAGGTAAAATAGCAGCGAGTGTTAATTTAAACAGCAAAGCTGTAACCCTTGATACCCAAGCGTTAAATAACAACTTAACGCTTGCCCCTCATTGTACAGCGTTGATAGACAGCAGTAAGTTGGCTATTGAACCACTGCCACTGAATTGGCAATTAACACTGCCCGCGAATATTAACCTTGAGAATAATCAACTTAGCCTACCAGCGATAAGCATAACTAGTGAGGGAGATAAGCACTATAAACTGTCAATAACAGATACTCGTCTAGATACGACAAGGCCCATACAAAGTATACAGTCGCAAATTACACTACAAGTAAGCAAATCAGTGAATGATAACTTGAAAATTAATACGCAGTTATCAGGAGGGAATTTACAAGGCGACTTTGCTTTAGCGCTTAAAAAGCTGCCTAGACTTACAAACATAAATGCTAAGAACATTCACATCAATGGTGAGTTTGCTATTAGCAATGTTATTGATGACACGCCGACTGCCCATGTTAATGCACAACTGAGCGCAGCAGAGGTTGATGGTTTTAATACCTCTATTGTGCAATATCAAGCAGGTATTACGGCAAAAATAGATGATAAACGTAATGCCGAAATTGCATTATCTCATCAGTTTAAAAGTGCACAATACAAAAAATATAAACTCACAGGTATACACAATACACTCACTGCTAACGCACATTTAGGCGCAGGAGAAATATTTGCTAAGTTAGCTGCAAAAACGAGTATTAAAACTATAAATAGCCCAGAACTTCAGTTGAAAAATATAAAAGTTAACTCTTCAGGAGAGCAAAGTCGGGCGTTACAAGCAACGCACCATGCATTTGTTGATGGTATGGAGCTAGTTGTTAATCATCACTTTTCATCGCAAGCACATCCGTTTGAGGTTATATTTCCGGTGCAAAGTATATTGCCATTAAATAGCTATATTAATCAGTTTGCGCCATTAGCAACGCTCACTCAGGGTGAGTTTAATGGGCATATACACGGAGATATTAATTTACAAAAAGCGTCTTTTAAAGGGGAAGTCAGCAAATTAACTGCGCTTTATAACGACTATCTCGCGAGTGACTTTAATAGTATTTTTAGTGGTCAATATAGTTCAGGTCAGCTTAATGTTGAACCTACTACCTTTAGCATTAATGAGCTTAGAGCGGGTGCGGTTATTAATAATATAACAGGGCATTGGCGGTTAAATGATGAAGTGCAAATAGATGATGTTAAAGGGCATGTTTTTGACGGTAATTTTGGCATAGAGCGCTATATAGTAGGTCAGCCCAATCAAATTGTAGATGTTGAATTTGATAATATTGATGCCAGTAAATTGGTTACTTTTAATGAACAATCAGGTATTAGTGTCAGTGGTCGTCTAGCTGGCACACTCCCTGTTCATTTTGATAAAAACCAAGTGTCTGTGCTTGATGGTCAGTTATTTAGCCAAGGCGAAGGACGTTTAAAAATTACCAACAATGCCGCTTTTGAAGCTGTGCTTGAACAGCAACAAGCGCTTAAACCTGTATTAGGGTTATTAAAAGATCTAGATATACAGAATCTCAAAAGTAGTGTGGCATTAAAAAATGATGGTTGGTTAAAGTTAGGTGTTAATTTGCAAGGCTATAATAAGCAGGCTAAGCAGCAGGTTAACTTTAATTATAATCATGAAGAAAACGTGTTTACACTGTTACGTGCACTACGCTTAAGTGATGAAATCACCCAAAAAGTTGAGCAGCAATACTCACAAAAAGGAAACCAATAATGAGAGAGTTATTAACGCTAAAAACGCTGACAGCACTGATTGCCATTAGTGTACTCAGTGCGTGTACTCATCGGGTTGAGGTGGCAACTAAAGAACCAATAACGATTAACTTAAATGTCAAAGTTGATCACGAAATTCGTGTCAAGGTAGATAAAGAGCTCGATAACTTGTTCAGTGACGAAAGTGGATTATTTTAGGAGTAAGGTATGAAAATTAACAACAAACTAAATTTAGTGATGTTATTCGGTGCACTGTGCCTGTCGTTTTCAGTATGGGCTATGAGCCTAGATGACGCTAAAAACCAAGGGCTCGTCGGTGAAAATAGCTCGGGTTATTTAGGATTGGTGGTTAACAATAGTGAGGCTAAGGCCGTTATTGATGAAATTAACGAAAAGCGTAAGGCGCAGTATTTAAAGTTAGCTAAGAAAAACAATTTGTCACTTGCTCAAGTAGAAGCGTTAGCAGCGGCAAAAACCATTGAAAAAACCCAGGCGGGTCACTACATAGAAGTTAATGGTAACTGGGTGAAAAAATAACCTTACGTATCATTTAAAGAAACTAAAAACCGAGCTTATACGCTCGGTTTTTTGCAATTTTCAAGCAGCAGCTGCCAAAAGTGAATGCCTTTACGGCGGGCTAAGTTGATATTGTGTTCAGGAATTGACTCTGGCTCGTTGTATTCATCTAGTGCCGCGCTCATACTTGCCTCACGTATTAAGTGTAAAGTAGGAAAAGGCGAGCGATTAGTATAATTTGCAGCGTCATCTTCATCACTATCAGCGAATACATAATCAGGATGAAAGTTTGCAATTTGGTACTTCCCCTCAAACCCTTGTGCAACTAGTAGCGCATTTGCTAAATCAACAAGGTCTAAGAAGTCTTCAAAATTTGCAAAGCCATTATCAAATATTAACAAAGTGGTTTCACGCTGAAGATCACGGTCAAGCTGGATACATTGTTCAAGCATATCCATAACAGCATCATCAATTTTTGAGGCGCTACTCATGGTGTAATGAATGCAGTTATTTTCAACCTCTTTACGGGCAAATGGACAAAAATTGTATTTTACAATCACAGCACTTACCCATTCACGGGTTTGAGATATAGCTAAATGAGTCACGGTTTTGGCTCTAAATAAGGAGTTATAATGGCAAGCGTTTTGGCAATAGCGCCTTGGTTTTTAGCAACGCACTGAGCGGCTTTACTGCCAAGAATATCACACGCTTTGGTGTTTTTAATTAAGCGAAGCAATGCAAGCACTAGTTCGTCAGTATTTTCAATCACATGGGCGCCTTTGAGTTTAATAAGTTCAGGGTAAACATGGTCAAAGTTGTAGGTATGAGGGCCGGTAAGTACACCCACTGCAAAAGCTGCCGACTCTAATGGATTATGACCACCACGACGAATTAAACTGCCACCGATAAAACTAATATTAGCGGCACCATATAGATATTGTAATTCACCTAATGTGTCGGCTAACACAACTTGTTCATTGTTATAATTTTTTTGACTGCGGCGACTAAAGCTAAGGTTTGAGTGAGTCAGTAGCTCTGCAACTTTATCAAATTGTTCGGGATGACGTGGCGCAATGATCAGTAAAGCGTCAGGATGTGTTTCTAGTAGTTGCTGGTGGGCTGCTAAAATATACTCATGCTCTATAGGGTGGGTAGAACCTGCAACCCATATAAAGCGTTCTGCTTTTTTATAATCTTGCTTTAAAGAGGCGACTTTATCGAGTTGCGCAGTGGTTGGGGTAATATCAAATTTTATTGATCCCGTTACATGGCTTTTTTCAGCAGGTAGTCCTAATTCAATAAAGCGATTTGCATCTGTTTTGTCATGGCTTGCAAGTGCGGTAATTGATTGCATGATACTGCGAGTTAGCTGGGCAACTTTTTCGTAGCCTTGCTGTGACTTTTCAGATAGACGCGCGTTAACAACCAATACAGGTATATTTTGTTTTTGCGCATTAGCCATTAAGTTCGGCCAGAGTTCAGTTTCTAAAATACAGAGTAATTGCGGCTTTACTCGTTTTAAAAAGCGAGTGGTGGCCATAGGAAAATCAATGGGTAAATAGCTAACAGCAACGCTTTGTTTAAACTGTGCGGTAACTTGCTCTCGTCCTGTGGGGGTATTGCAGGTAATTAAAATATTTAACTGCGGTTGTTCATGTTGTAGGGCTTTGATTAAAGGGGTTGCAGCTAACACCTCGCCCACAGAAGCACAATGAAATACAACCGGTTTGTTGCTATTTGAAAATAAAGCGCGGCTTATGAAGCCAAAACGTTCCTTAAAGTGAACGCGATATCCCGCGTTTTTCTTACCTCTTAATACATATAAGTAAAATACGATCAGCGGGCTAATAATAATTAATGCGAGTGAATAAAAAATGCGTGCCATACTGTGCTTTATGTAAATGAAAGTGGCGCTAGTTTAGCGTGAAATCGTTTTTTTCTAAATACACAAATATAAAATAGCAACTCGGAAAAAGTAACAACGATAAAAACCTTCTGTTATTTATAATTTAAAAAATAGGTTTGCCACGCTGTGTAAGATAATAACTATCTGCCCGTGCTTTAATTTAGTTATATAGAGGTGATTTGGCTATAAAATTATGGAATAATGAAATTAATTTTTCCTGCCATTTCAGTTCCAAGAGGAATATCTCATGTCAATTATAGATTCAGTGGCAACTAGCTACCTAGAAAGTTTAAATCGTCACCAAGTATTGTTCGAAACCATGGAGGCGTATCATCAAGAGGTAATGCAATTGTTAGAAGCATGTCATAGTGCTTTACAGGCTGGTGGTAAGGTTGTTTGGTTTGGCAATGGCGGCAGTGCGGCTGATGCTCAGCATTTGGCTGCGGAGTTTGTGGTACGTTATAAGTTAGAGCGAGGACCGTTAGCGTCTATTGCTTTAACTACAGACACCTCTATTTTAACAGCGCACAGTAATGACTATCATTTTGATACGGTATTTGAACGCCAAGTACAGGCGTTATGTAAACCTGAAGATATCGTAATTGGCTTAACTACATCGGGAACCAGTAATAACATTAATTTAGCGTTAGAAGCCGCTAATAAAATAGGGGCGTTCACTGTTGCATTTACAGGTCGCGATGGAGGTAAAGTAAAAGACATCGCCAAGTTACCTATTATTATTAAAAATGATGAAACAGCCCGTATTCAAGAAGCTCACATGTTTATCGGCCATTGGTTGTGTGAAGCCATGGATATGGTTGTTGCGGAGCAGCAATAATGGATTTATCGCTATTAAAAAACTTATCAGCAGCACGTATTCTAGTGGTTGGCGATGTTATGCTCGATCGCTACTGGTATGGTGATTCTGGCCGTATTTCGCCAGAGGCACCAGTACCCGTTGTAAAAGTTAGTAAATTTGAAGACAAAGCTGGTGGTGCTGCCAATGTGGCTAAAAATATAGCCCGTCTAGATGGTAAAGTAGGTTTACTTGGCTTAATTGGCGAGGATGAAAGCGGACAAATTTTAGAAAATATTCTAGAAGGTGAAAAAATAAATTCACAGCTTGTGAGTGTATGTGATTTGCCCACTATTTCTAAAATGCGGGTGATCAGTCGTCATCAGCAAGTTGTGCGTTTAGATTTAGAAGAGGCTTTCAATGAGTCTCATAGCCAGTTGCTATTAAATCGATTAGAGCTGGTGCTTGATAATTACGACTTTATTGTGTTTTCTGATTACAACAAAGGCTCACTTGCGTTAATCAAAAAAATGATTTCGGTTGCTAAAAAAGCAGGTAAAACCGTGCTCGTCGACCCTAAATCATCTGATTTAGAGTTATACCGAGGGGCTGATTACATAACCCCTAATTTAAATGAGTTTAAATTAGCAGGTGGTCAAGTTGGTTCAGAAGAGTTGCTAGCTAGCAGCGCGCGTACCCTGATTAGTGATGCGGGTATTAACTCCATGCTACTAACACGCTCAGAACAAGGTATGTCATTAATTGATGCAACGCAAAAGCATGACTTTGCAGCGCAACAACTCGAAGTAAGTGATGTAACCGGTGCGGGCGATACTGTTATTGCCACCCTTGCTGTTATGTTAGGTGCGGGTATGACCGCTAAAGATGCAGTCGAAATTGCAAACTTAGCTGCCGGTATTGCAGTAAGTAAATTGGGAGCGGCTACCGTTTCTCCTGAAGAGTTGAGTCGCAAGTTAGGCCAATATTTACAAGCCACTGGCGAGCATTATCAAACTCCATTTGATGATGTATTGCAGCATATTGAATTTGCTAAGCAAAATGGAGAAACCATTGTATTTACTAATGGCTGTTTTGATATTTTGCATGCAGGCCATGTGCGCTATTTAGCGCAAGCTAAAGCGCGAGGTGATAGACTAGTCGTTGGTTTAAATAACGATGAATCCATTGCCCGTTTAAAAGGCCCTGAGCGCCCAATTAACCCATTAGACGAACGTGCTATGGTACTAAGTGCGCTTGCCTCAGTTGATTGGGTTATTCCGTTTGGCAGTGAGGATGAAAATGACACACCGGCAAAGCTAATTGAGCAAATTAGCCCAGATATTTTAGTCAAAGGCGGTGATTATACCGTTGAGCAAATTGCTGGTGCTGAGCATGTGTTGCGTCATGGTGGGAAAGTAGAAGTGCTTGAATTTTTAGATGGTTGCTCTACATCAAAAGTGATTAGCAAAATTAAAAGCTAGTTAGCTAGTTAGTGAAATAAAAAAGGGGATAAACGTTGGTTTATCCCCTTTTTTATTACTTGTAAAACTAAAAGTTATATTCGAACTTTGCAAATGCAGACGTGTCGTTTTCTGCTCCATCATTATTAGAGGCAAGGCCACCTAGAGTTAAACGCCCCCCCATGGCAAGCATTCTATAACGCACTTCAAGTTGCTTCGAGTTAAACCCTGTTTTGGTAATCGAGTTACCTAAATCTGGGTTATTTGGGTATCTATCACGATTGTCGCTGTTGTAGTCAATATCACGCAGCTTTACTTGCCAGTCAGTTCCGCTTGAGAGTTGCCCAAGTACAGTTAGTACTAGCGACTGTGAGTCATTGTCATAAGTAGAGCCGATAGGGCGGCCATGGTAACGATACCCTGAATTATAAATACTGTGCTCATAAAAGCAGTTTTCAGTTGCTGATGTGGCAGAACACGCTACGCCGGTATCAGTGTATTCTAGGTTAAATAAAATATTCTGATTATAAATGCGAGCCGTGGTTTGTATTCCACCAAGATAGCCTCTGTCTACTGGCTTAATGCCGCCACTGGTATCTTCACCAATTGTACTTGCATATACCGCATAAGGTTGATTAAACAAAGTGTCAGACCAACGAATATCAAAGCCCGCTAGTTGATTACCTAAACGAGTAATAAGCTCACCATCACAATCATTAGTGCCATCAACACACTCACCTCCGCCAGTTACTAAATCAAAAAAATCACTGGCTGAATTAGGTTGTCCCTTGCCTGCCCACTGTGCTGACCAGCTAAAGCCAATTTCTAATTGTTGAATTGGACGAAGATTTAAACGTGTACTCCATAATAATGCATCAGGCACAACTCGGGTTGATTCAAGCTTAGCCATTTGTGCTGTAAAGCTCCATTGACCAATCCAGCTCAACCAAGGTGTTTCAAAGGCTGTGCTTTGTTCACGAGAAATACTAATGGCAGGTAAAGGCTTTGCATTACCAGACATAATTAGGCTGTTATCTACACCTGGGCCCCAAAATTGCTCAACGGCACCCGCTCTTACAATCCAATTACCCATTCGATAAGCTAAGTAACTGTCATCGAGAGAGGTATCATTGCAGTCTTCTAATGCTTGCTCGTTTTGGGCTATGTCATCAGTTTTTTTACCTGCAACTAAGCAGTTTTTGCCATCACTACGATGATTAAGCGCAATCTTTGCGGCAACGTTATGCCCTAAATAAGCGTAGGCAGCAGTTAACTCTGACTCTTGACTATTGGTGGCACCAAAGCTAGTAACGGCTAATGGATCTGAGTTGACGGAAGCTGAAAGTTGTACACTATGCGAACCACTATTTTCTGACTTATAACGATGTTTTACACGCAATAACGCATCTTGTAGGCGAGCAGGTAATTGTTCCAACGAAGTATTGTCTATATCGTTAATAAAGCTTTTCCACATTAATGGATACGTTGTTACCGGGGCTAAAATAATGCCGGCATCGGCAAGCTGTTGAATATCTGCTCTCAGAGCATAGTCATCAGGCTTTACCCAGGGTTCAGCATTCACAGTTGTGGTTATGGCACAAAAAAGCGAAGAAAGTATAAAAATTTTGTTTCGCAAAGCTCAGATCCTTGTGATTGAAATTGCCGACAAGTTTAGCAATCTACGCTCTTTATTGCAGTAATTAAATCAACTCATTAAACAAAGATTAGTTAAAAAATATCACGATAGTTTAGATTAAAACACCGCAGCTCTATCGTAAAAAAGGTGGCGTTGATATACTCGTTGCAAAGAGAAAACAGAGATAGTAATGAGCAACAAACGACTTTTATTTATTCCCGTATCGTCACCTAAAGGCATTGGTGAATATATGCGCTCATTACAACTTGCTCAAACGTTGAAAATTGATTATGGCAAACAGTTAGATATACATTTCATTTTAAATAAACATACTGCTTATGCCAAAAGCTGCCCGTTTCCAACTTTACTGTTAAATCAATCGGCAACAAAAGAAAATCCCCACGTGTGTCAGTTCATCGAGCAATACAAACCAGATGTGGTGTTATTTGATTGCGCAGGGCGAGCAGAACAAATGAAAGCAGCGAGAAGTGTGGGTGCTAAAGTGGTTTTTATTTCTCAGCATACAAAAAAACGGGCAAAGGGCTTAAAGCTTAATCGAGTGGGGCTTATTGATACTCATTGGGTGGTTCAGCCTGATTACTGTATCGACCCTCTTTCATGGTATGAAAAGCTAAAGCTTAATATGCTGCCTTTAGCTTATCCTGATAATGTCGGGCCGTTTACAGTATTTGCATCAGCGCAACAAAAACGTGATGTACTGTCACGTTATAACTTGAAAGAAAAAGAATTTTTTATTGTGAATGCAGGCTCCGGTGGGCATACCTTTAATGGACAAAGCTGTGCTGATATCTATTATAAAGCAGCACTGATTATTGCGAAAAAAACCGGTTTAAAAGGGGTTGTGGTGTTTGGTCCTAACTATACGAGCCCATTACCAGACACCGAAGAACTTACTTGTTTGGCAAGTCTTCAGGGTGAAGAGTTTTTAGCCTTACTAAGTCAGGCTAAGGTGGCATTATTAAGCGCGGGTGATACTTTACTCCAAGCCATTGCCTTGCAAACCCCCACAATTGCCTGTGCTATTTCAAAAGATCAAGATGAGCGCCTCACTCGCTGTACTCGCACAGAAGTGGTTTATCAGGCAAAGCTTGATATTGTTGATATAAGCGAAAAAGTGCAAACGTTACTTATAGAATCTCGTTATAAATATATTATTGATAAGTATTTTACTTTAGAAACAATCCACAGTTTTGATATTATTACACAAGGTTTGAAAAACATGTTATTTGATAATACCCATTAGTTATCAAAAGTGTAGTTTTCAGGATCTTGATTTAGAAAGTTTTTTAGCATTCGAGCTCTTGGGTATAGTCATTATGTAATGTTTGCCAATCGTTTTGCTGCCAATGAAAGTGACTATTGCGGCTTTGCTCTTTTAAAAAGGAGCGCTGTAGGCGAGACATGTTGCTTTGTTGCCATTTTATATCGGGTGTTTTTATTTCGCCACGGTCAAAGTCGATAATGTAAACGTTACCAGAGTCATCAAATAAAATATTATTAATATTTAAATCAGCGTGATACACCCCTTTTTTGTGAAATTGGGCAATGGTTTGTGCTATTTTTTTTACCTCTGTTTCACTCAATGCGCGTTCAATCAGCACATCCAATACGCTTTTAGCGCCGCTGACTGCTTCAGTAATAATATCACCTCGGTAAATAAAGCCATGGCGACTCACTTTAGCTGCAATAGGTTTTGGTACATTTAAGTTTAGCTCTATTAATTGCGTCATTAAGCTAAATTCTTGATAAACACGGGTATGCTCAAGTCCCCAATATAAATATTGGTCACTAAGTAGCTTGCCTATGAAGCCGCCACGCCAATAATGGCGTAACACAGCCGTTAAATCTGCGTGTTTAAAAAACCAAGCAGTTGCACGCCCTTTTTTAGCCCCGACAATTTTTTGCTGTTGTTGCCAGAAATCGGGGTCAAACCAATCTAACTCTATTTCGGTGCTATATTGAGGGTGGCTTAAAATGACATGGTTATTTTTGATGTGTTGATTAAACATAGCTCATAGGATTCGCTTTAATATGTGCATATATTAACGTGTTTTCAGGCTAAGGATAAGTACTTGCAATGACGCGATTATAATTTAAGATCGGGTTTTATTATTTTACTCCCAAGGAAACGTGTGACTTCAGCGCCTACTTACACTTCAATTTGTATTTTACGTCTTTCTGCTATTGGTGATGTATGCCATGCAGTGAGTGCGGTACAAGCAATTCAAAAAGCGCATCCAAATGCTAAGATCACTTGGGTGATAGGGAAGGTCGAGGCGATGTTGTTAGCTGACTTACCAGGCGTTGAGCTTGTTGTATTTGATAAAAAACAAGGGAAAACGGCACTAAAACAGTTAAAGCAAACCTTCAAAGGGCAGTGTTTTGACGTTCTACTTAATATGCAAGTGGCTTTAAGAGCTGGTTTTGTTGCTCGCAGTATTCCTGCCAAAGTTAAAATTGGTTTTGACTGGGCTCGTTCAAAAGAGCTACATAGTTTATTTATTAATAAACGCATTAAAGCCCAATCTCAGGCGCATGTTTTAGAGGGATTTAAAGGCTTTGCCCAAGCAATTGGTGTTGATGATTATGTCCCTGTATGGAATATGCCCTACACCGACAAAGATCAAGCTAAAGCTGATGAGCTTTTAGGTGACGATTATTTATCACATAAGCTATTCGTTATTTCGCCAGCAGCAAGTAAAGCACAGCGTAACTGGTTAGCCGAACGCTATGCCGCGCTTGCGGATTATGCCAATAAGCAAGGTTTTAAAGTAGTGCTTACTGGTGGACCGACGGAACTGGAAATTAATTTAGCAAATAACATCATTAAACACAGTGATTCACCCATTCTGAACTTGGTGGGTAAAACAAAACTCAAAGAATTATTGTGCGTACTTAAGCGTGCAGACTTAGTACTTGCGCCCGATACAGGCCCAGCTCATATGGCGGTGACTGTGGGCACGTCTGTTATTGGTCTATATGCGCATTCAAACCCAGCGCGAACGGGGCCTTATTTATACCAAGATTACGTGGTTGAGGTTTATCACCAAAACTTATTAAAGCAAACAGGTAAAACCGCCGAGCAATTACCTTGGGGTACTCGGGTTAAGGGCGATGATTTAATGAGTCAAATAACTACGGATACAGTAAAAGAAATGTTTGACCATGTTGTTAAAAAAGAGTCGTTATTATGAATGGTAAACACACAAATAAGGCGCTTTTTTTAGACCGTGATGGTGTAGTAAATGTTGACCATGGCTATGTATTTAAAAGCGAAGAGTTTGAATTTATAGAGGGTGTGTTTTCAACGTGTAAAGCATTTTATGACGCGGGCTATAAAATAATTGTTGTAACTAACCAATCAGGTATTGGTCGAGGTTATTACACAGAAGCCGATTTTTTTGCCCTTAACACATGGATGAAAGCGCAGTTTACTCATCATCAAATTGAAATTACTGATGTTTATTTTTGTCCACATCATCCTAAAAATGCATTGCCAGCGTATTTAACAGATTGCGATTGCAGAAAACCAGCCCCCGGGATGTTGCTGCAAGGAATAAAAGATCATCATATAGACCCTACACTGAGTGTCATGGTAGGGGATAAATTAGGTGATATGCAAGCTGCTATTAGTGCCAATATACGCACTAAAGTGCTAGTTCGTTCGGGGCAAACGTTTGACGAGCAAGCCGCAAAATCTGCAGACTATGTTTGTGACTCAATCAAGGAACTTCCTGTTTTGCTTGCTGATCTCATTTAATATATATCTCATGCCTGTAAACTGGCAGCTTTTCCTGCCAATTAGCTAATTTGCGACGAATGACAAACAGTGCAATTTGGCGCTTAAACTTTTACAATACCCCCATTATAAATAGCAGCAACGCGTCTGCTGTTTAACCCGTTCAACCAAATGGAGATCACAGATGAGAGCATCTGCTTTTTTTAGCCAATTACAACAGCAAATTGAAGACGTTAAAGCTGAAGGTTTGTACAAAAATGAACGTGTTATCACTTCACAGCAGCAAGCTCAAATTGAAGTGGCATCAGGCGATAAAGTTATTAATTTTTGTGCTAACAACTACTTAGGTTTAGCTAACAGCCCAGAACTTATTAAAGCTGCACAACAAGGCTTAAATGATCATGGCTTTGGTGTAGCGTCTGTGCGTTTTATTTGTGGCACACAAGATATCCATAAAACGCTTGAGAAAAAAATCAGTCAATTCTTAGAAACTGAAGACACCATTTTATACTCATCATGTTTTGATGCGAATACGGGCTTGTTTGAAACTATTTTAGGTGCAGACGATGCGATTATTTCTGATTCATTAAACCATGCATCTATTATTGATGGCGTGCGTTTATGTAAAGCAAAACGTTTCCGTTATGCAAATAACGATATGGCAGATTTAGAAAAGCAATTAATTGCAGCCGATGAAGCCGGTGCTAAAACTAAACTAATTGCTACTGATGGCGTGTTCTCAATGGATGGCGTCATTTGTAATTTAGAAGCAGTGTGTGATTTAGCCGATAAATATGACGCGCTTGTTATGGTTGATGATTCACATGCCGTTGGTTTTGTTGGCGAAAATGGTAAAGGTACACCTGAGTACTGTAATGTACTCGACCGTGTCGATATTATTACTGGCACCTTAGGCAAAGCGCTTGGTGGAGCTTCTGGTGGTTATACCTCAGGCAAAAAAGAAATTGTTGAGTGGCTTCGTCAGCGTTCACGTCCATACTTATTCTCAAATTCATTAGCGCCTTCAATCGTAACAGCGTCAATCAAAGTGTTAGAAATGCTTGAAAATGGCGGTGAGCTTCGCGCTAAGCTATGGTCAAACGCTAAATACTTCCGCGAGCAGATGGAAGCGGTAGGTTTTACCTGTGCAGGTAAAGATCATGCGATTATTCCAGTGATGCTAGGGGATGCAAAAGTAGCGTCACTTATGGCTGATAAACTATTGGCTGAAGGGATTTATGTAACTGGCTTTTCATTCCCTGTTGTACCAAAAGGTCAGGCGCGTATTCGTACCCAAATTTCTGCAGCGCATAGCAAGGAACAGCTTGATACAGCCATTGCAGCATTTACCCGTATTGGTAAAGAGATTGGTGTTATTTAATTTTCTTGTTAAATCGCGGCTAAAGTCGCGATTTTTTAATTGAGTGTGGATTATGAAAGCATTATCAAAGTTAAAAGCAGAGCCAGGCATTTGGATGACAGATGCGCCAAAGCCTGAAGTAGGCCATAACGATCTGTTAATTAAGATTCGTAAAACAGCCATTTGTGGTACCGATGTTCATATTTATAAGTGGGATGAGTGGGCACAAAACACTATTCCTACACCTATGGTGGTTGGCCACGAATATGTGGGTGAAGTAATTGACATGGGCCAAGAAGTTCGCGGTTTCGAAGTTGGCGACCGTGTATCTGGTGAAGGTCATATAACCTGTGGTCATTGTCGTAACTGCCGTGCTGGACGTGTTCATTTATGCCGTAATACAACCGGTGTAGGTGTTAACCGCGAAGGTGCATTTGCTGAGTACCTAGTGATCCCAGCATTTAATGCGTTTAAAATCCCAGATAACATTAGCGATGAACTGGCCTCTATTTTTGACCCGTTTGGTAATGCTGTACATACTGCATTATCGTTTGACTTAGTGGGTGAGGATGTATTAATCACTGGTGCAGGCCCTATTGGTATTATGGCCGCGGCTGTAGCCAAACATGTGGGTGCACGCCATGTGGTTATCACCGACGTAAATGAATACCGCCTAGACTTAGCACGTAAAATGGGCGCAACGCGTGCTGTAAACGTTGCGAATGAAAAGCTTGAAGATGTAGCTAAAGAGCTAGGTATGACCGAAGGCTTTGACATTGGCTTAGAGATGTCAGGTGTTCCGAGTGCATTTAATGCCATGCTAAATAACATGAATCATGGCGGCAAAATTGCCATGTTAGGTATTCCACCTTCAGATATGGCGGTCGATTGGAATCAAGTTATTTTTAAAGGCTTAGTGATCAAAGGTATTTACGGTCGTGAGATGTTTGAAACTTGGTATAAAATGGCTAGCTTGATTCAATCAGGGCTTGATTTAAAACCAATTATTACTCATCAGTATTCAATTGATGACTTCCAAGCTGGCTTTGATATGATGATTTCAGGCCAATCGGGTAAAGTAATTCTTAACTGGGATTAATTATCCCCTGTTAAGAGAATTAAAGGCGGCATTTGTCGCCTTTTTTGTAATTATAAGAGAGCACTATGGCATTTAAACATATATCAATCGCACAAACCCTCGAACTACTAGACAAAGAAGATGTGGTGATTGCTGATATTCGCGATCCTAATTCGTATCAGACAGGGCACATTCCTGGCTCTGAAGCGCTTTCAAATGCAAATATCGCCCAATTTATGATGGAAAAAGAGTTTGACCAGCCGATTATTATTGTTTGTTATCACGGCATGAGTTCACAGGGCGCTGCAAGCTACTTAGTAGAGCAAGGCTTTGAAGATGTTTATAGCATGGATGGTGGTTTTACTGCATGGGAAGCCGCTTACAAGGATAAAGTAGCACGATGATAGAGCTAGGCAGCCTAACTAATCCCCGCGCTGCACAGGGCTTTATAGATTACCTAAAAAGCCAAGGACTTTCAGGGCAAATTCGTACTGAGGATGGCCATACGCTTGTTATTAGTGTGGCACCTGAAGACTTTCATGCAGTGCAACCTTTATGGAACGAATTTGCTAAAAACCCTAATCATGAGCGTTATCAACAAGCATCATGGCAAGTGGGTACTACGCAGTCACCCTTAAAGTATCAAGGGCAGTCGCTTAATTTAGTCGCCCGTTTTAAAGCGTTAAGTTGGCTTAATCAAGGTGTTAGTATTCTCAGTATTGTAGTTTATGTTGCCTTTTTATTTGGTGCGTTTGAACCTATTTACATGGCGTTGCAGTTCAATCCTGCGTCACCACTTACTTGGTTAACACCTGCTATTGTGCATTTTAGCGCTATGCATATTGTGTTTAACTTAATCTGGTGGGTATCGCTGGGTGATAACATTGAAAAACAATGCGGTAAGTCGAGTTTAATCGGGCTGTTTTTAGTTACCGCTTTAATAAGTAATTGGGCACAATACTTAATGGTCGGTCCTAACTTTGGTGGCCTTAGCGGCGTTGTATATGGGTTGTTAGGCTTTTGTTGGATTTACAGCGCGCTTAACCCTAAACAGCCTGCACTGGTAACAACCGCGATTGTTGGTTTTATGCTGGTATGGTTAGTACTTGGTTTTGCAGATGTATTATTTGTTGGAATGGCTAATTGGGCACATTTAGGTGGGCTTGTTAGCGGTATGGCTTTTGCTTATACCGCTCAGCTTTTTAAAACAAAAAGCGCCTAATGATATAAATATTTAGTAAATAACAGGTCTCGGATTATTTCTTGGCCTGTTTCTTCCTTAAGTAAGCTTTTTAGTTTTTCTGCGCTTTTAAGGCGAATTTGCTCACGCCCTGTTAAAGATTTTATTTTGTTTTCAGGCTCTTTAGATAAAATCTCTACTAAAGCATCACGTAACAGCGGGGTGTGGTGTTCTACAATGGCAATGTCGGATGTTTTATTTAGCATTAAATCAACCGTGACACGTACGTAGCCCATTTTTTTACTAGATGGACCAATATAATTGGTAATAATATCTGGCTCAAACCCAAAATAACCCACAGTAGACTCAGCGCGTGCTGATAAGCTAGTTAGGCTGACTAAAAGAATAAAAAGGCCTGTAAATACTGTTTTTTTCATTTCAAAAGCGTTTCCGTAAACTGGTTACAAATAGTTTATACTTATTAGTAAATAAGATACAGCAAGATGCTGTTATTTGTTGTGTTATGTAAAAGTACTCTGGACTCAAGTTTGGGATAGGCAATAGCGAGAGTCAAATGCTAATTAGCGTTTTATAATATAGGGTGTGCTTGGTGGTGAGCAAATCGCGCTTTTTCAAATTCGTTGGCAATGTTATGATCTCACTGATTTTTATCAAATAGAGCTATTGTGATTACTTTTCCTCTTTCTTTATCTGCTGATTGGCAGAATACTGCTCAAGTCAGTGGCTTATCTAGCGCTGAGCAAGAGTGGTTATTTGAACCCCATTCTTTAACGGCTAAATTAAAAAGTCAGTCTCAGCACTTTGCTGTAAAAGTGTTGAGCGAGCAAAAAGTAGACCTTTCGCAATCACAGCAAGCGTTATTAAGTGATCAGGTAAACACGGTGCTTAACCGTGAAGTGTTACTGTTGTGTGATGAACAACCGATTGTTTATGCTCAAAGTTGGTTGCCAATAACAAGTAACAATACAAACAATCAGCTGCACAATATGGGAGAGCGCCCGTTAGGTGATGTGATATTTCAAGATCCTGCGTTAAAGCGGACCGATATTGAAATTGCGCGCTTTGATGATAACCACTCATTGCAGTCACTGGTGAGCGAACTTAATTTACCGAACCGTCCCTTACTGGGAAGACGCAGCGTATTTTCTTTACACAACTATCAATTTTTGGTTTGTGAGGTTTTTTTACCAGGAGCTTATTTATACTCATGAAATTAGCCGCTTTGTCAGTTCATCATATTCCCTTTTACATCCAGTTAATGCGAATAGATAAGCCCATAGGCACTTTATTGCTGCTTTGGCCAACTTATTGGGCACTGTGGATTGCGAACGAAGGTCTGCCTAGCTTAACTAATTTCATTGTGTTTACCCTTGGGGTAATAGTTATGCGCAGCGCTGGATGCGTTATTAATGATTTCGCAGATAGAAAAATTGATGGCTCAGTAAAACGTACTTGTCAGCGTCCGCTAGCGACCGGAGCGGTAAGTAGTGGCGAAGCAATTAGTTTGTTTTTATTACTCGTTGCCATCGCCTTTATATTAGTATTATTGCTTAATACCAATACTATTTTGTTATCGTTTGGTGCGCTTGGATTAGCGTTTTGTTATCCCTTTATGAAACGTTACACGCAACTTCCTCAAGTTGTATTGGGCGCGGCTTTTGGCTGGGCAATCCCTATGGCTTTTATGGCGTCAACAAACTCTCTCCCCGTGCAGGCATGGTTGCTATTTATTGCCAATATTTGCTGGACGGTGGCTTACGACACTATGTACGCCATGGTTGATAGGGACGATGATTTAAAAATAGGAGTTAAATCAACCGCTATTTTATTCGCTAGTTATGACCGCCATATTATAGCGCTACTTAACTTGAGCTTTTTTGCGTTGATGGTTTTAATAGGCGGGATAAGTGACGTTGGTTTTAGTTTTTGGGTGGGATTAGCAGTTGCTGCAATGCTACTAATATATCAACAGCGCTTGATTCATTTACGCCAGCGAGATAATTGTTTTAAAGCATTTTTAAATAACCATTATGTGGGATTAGCTATTTTTATGGGTTTATTATTTTCTTACCCCGTTTTAGTTTAACGGGGTGGGTCGATAATACCACTAATTGACGCGTTCTTTCTGAACCAGCCAGCAATTGAGTAGCGGTTGTCAACAGCCGGAAGTACCTCATGTACGAAGCGTTCGCTTTCAAATAATACCAAGGTGCCTGCAGTGGGTTTTATCACTATTTCTATGTCTTTACTTTTAGGCTTGTAAATAACCAGCTCTCCGCCTTTCTCAGGAGAGTTCAAATACAATACAGTAGTAAAAACACGGTTTGAACGACCTTTAAATGCATCCACATGTTTTTTATAAAAATCACCTTGGGTATATTTTGCATAGTGACATTCATAATCAAACAAGCCCATAAAGAAATTTCGATTAAGCGTATTACGAACTGCTTCCATTAATTGCTGGTAGCCAAGTTGTGCATTTGAACTGCCATCAAACCAATAGGTTTTGTCTTTACGAACAGTATCATCGATTTGCAAATTATTTAATCGACCAATACCGGCAAGGCTAAAGTGGGGGTTTATTCTATAACAATCAGCCATTAGCTCAGACATTAAGTCACTATCAATAGCGTTTTCAATAATGGCATAGCCATGCGTTTCAATCTGCTCTAAATAAATTTCAGTAGCGGTAAAGTTGTTCATCAACGCTAGTCATAATAGTAGGGAGCGTTAGTGTAGTGTAAAAAAACTTTAAAGCTACAAATTTATAGTGATCATCAAATCGCATGGTGTATTGTTATGCTCTTGAAACTTTCTTGATTAGCGAGAGTAGGTGGTCAACATGCTCACCTGCCTCAATCTGCTGGCTGGTTTGCACAATAAGTTGCTCATGGCTAATATCGTTATTGGTCTTAAGCTGAATTAGATTGTGGTTTTCTGCCACAGAGCTAGTGTGTTCAATACCGGCAATCGCAAAGTGGTCTGATTTTTCAAGTCCAGCCATTACCTGCTCAATACTGCCCACTTTAATTGTTGAAACTTTATTTAATGAATCAATCACTTCATTCAGCATTGATTGCACTTGTTTTGACTGTGAAAAACAACTGAACATTGGATAACTTTCGAGTTCTTTTTTACTAATATCGCTTTTATTTGCTAAAGGATGTTGTTTTGAACAAAATAAAATAAGTTGATCAGGTAATTGTATGTCGCTACCAATACTATTGACTATTTGCGAGCATACACTAATGTCAATTTCCCCTTGAAGTAACTTTCTATGAAGCTCAGTTTTGTTTTGCAGCTGCATTTCAATTTTAATATGAGGGTACTGGCTTAAAAACTCACCGCAGGTAATTGGCACTATGCTGCTGGTTGTTGTGGTGTAACCAATGACCAGTTTTTTCTCTTCAGTGCCATTAATCGATTGAAAAGCGAGGTGTTTTATTTGCTCTAACTCATTGAGGGTATTTTTAGCAAAGTCGAGGAAAAGCTCCCCAGCTTGAGTTAATTTAACCGAACGAGTAGAGCGGGTAACAAGTTCGTAGCCAAGCTCGGTTTCAAGAGTTTGAATACTACGAGTTAACGCAGATGTGCTGATTTGGGTTTGTTCTGCAGCTTGCCTAAAATGACGAAGTAGGCCAAGCGCTACAAATTGTTCTAATTGTTCAAATCTCACTATATAGTCCTTTTTTATAGGTAAGCTAGGGGAATTACAGATTTAATACTGACTTTATATCCCTACAGATCAGTTGAAACATGGTTTTTAACCACCGACTTAGATTAACTTTCTTTTCGTCTTATTTAAAGAGAATAGTTGCAAAATGTTGTTATACCTTTGGGTAATGTTAAGTAACTGTTGGGTTTTATTATTAGCCTAATTTGTGCAATTTTATAAACAGCTTTATTAAAGTTTCGTTTTGTTAATTGCTATTTTTGGTTTTGTGGTTAGGTTCAATAAAATTTTTACTAACTCTATTACTTAATGGTTTATTTTCAATGTTTTGTAATTCAATTTCTATGGCGTCGCAAGAAATGTGAATTTCGAATAAAGAGGTAAGCAAAGATAAGCTTAAGCAGCTTAAACTTACACCAAATAAAATAATACCTGTGGTATTAAACTCTATGAATAAGGCGAACATAGATAACGTACATAATAAAAAAGCAGCCACTCCGTATACTTGCATGGTTCTTATTAGTTTTATTCGTTTTCTTAGGTTGGTTATTTGCGCCACCACAACAGGACGAATTGACTCCCCTTCACGCGCATTCAGTTCTCGTATTAGTTGCGCAAGTACTAAAAATCGGTTTGTATAGGCAAGTAACAACAACGAGATGGCTGGGAAAAGTAAACCTGGGGTCGTTAGCGTCATAATGTGTCCTTAAATCATATTATTTGCTTTAGGTTACGCAGGCGTATTGTACACATAAAGTAAATGAGGTGAATATTGCAAAATACTAATAATAGCGATTCAAATGTAACATTATTTGATTGGGTAACGCTTTATAACGCAGAAAATAATTTAGAGGCCAATATAATAAAAGGATTGATTCTTAACGCGGGGATTGAGTGCCAAATTAAAGGTGAAATGCTGCAAGGTGCTATGGGCGAGATCCCATTTGAGCAAACACAAGTAAGTGTGCAGGTTTATGCGATAAAAGAGCGCCATGCACGCGAAATATTGGTAAACTATCAGCAAGTAAAACAATCAGCTCCAGATTGGGTATGCCCTAACTGTAATGAGCATAATGGATCAACATTTGATTTTTGTTGGTCATGTGGGACCTTAAAGAATGACAAAAGCGAATAATTTTCAGCGTATTAGAGAGTTAAATTACCTACAAAAAGCGGTATTGGCCTGTGCGTTAATAGAGCGTATGTTGCCTAATTATGGACTATTTAGTGAGGCTACCGGTTTTGGCGATGAGGTTATTTTACGTAATGCTTTAAATGTATGTTGGGAAAAGATACTGCTTCCTAAAAGTAAGATTGATTTAGAAAAGCAAGTCGAAAAAATAGAGCCTAATGTACCTGAACTTGCTGATTTTGATATGTTTGGCACTTACCCTGCCATTGACGCTGCAACTTCATTATTGAGCTTAATGCATGGCCTTTTAGCACAAGACGAGCAAGAATTTGTTAATGTAAGTAAAATATCACAGGCTACTGTGGCTCGCTTTATTGAGTATCAAATGACGGTTGAAGGGGATATTGCTGATAATAAAGCAGTGCGTGAACACCCACTAATGCAATACGAAATTGAGGTATTAGGTGAGTTAATAGATTTTGTAGAGGCAATGGGGCGTATTACTGCTGAAAATGTAAAAGCATTGAAAAAGCATGTCCTTGCTGATGGCCAAACTAACATTGGTTTAGCACTTTAAGTTATTTGTTTTAAACACCTTGTTAGGTGGCAGGAGAATTAACAATGCGAATTTTAGGCATTGAATCATCATGCGATGAAACTGGTATTGCTATTTATGATGATGAAAAAGGGCTACTGGCTCATCAATTATATAGCCAAGTAAAAGTACATGCTGATTACGGTGGTGTGGTACCTGAGCTTGCATCTCGCGATCATGTACGTAAAACATTGCCGCTTATCGATGCGGCATTTGCGCAAGCTGGCTGTGGACCGGAAGATTTAGACGGTATTGCCTACACCGCAGGACCTGGTTTAGTAGGGGCTTTGTTAGTAGGTACCTCAATTGGTCGCTCTTTAGCGTATGGTTGGGATATTCCTGCGGTGGCAGTGCATCATATGGAAGGGCATTTATTAGCGCCAATGCTTGAGGAAAACGTTCCCGAATTCCCATTTATTGCTTTACTCGTATCTGGCGGTCATACCATGATGGTAAAGGTTGCGGGCATTGGCCAATACGAAGTATTGGGTGAGTCGGTAGATGACGCTGCAGGTGAAGCATTTGATAAAACGGCTAAATTACTTGGGCTTGATTACCCTGGCGGTCCTCGTTTAGCTAAAATGGCTGAGCAAGGCGTTGCCAAACGATTTGTTTTCCCGCGCCCGATGACAGATAAGCCTGGTCTTGATTTTAGCTTTAGTGGCTTAAAAACCGCCGCTTCGATTGCTATTCGTGAAAATGATAGTGACGAGCAAACTAAAGCAGATATTGCCCATGCATTTCAAACAGCCGTTATAGATACTTTAGTGATTAAGTGTAAGCGAGCACTAAAACAAACGGGTATTAAACGTTTAGTAATAGCCGGTGGTGTAAGTGCTAATACGCAACTACGTTTGCAACTAGAGCGTGTGATGCAAGGTATGAAGGGCGAAGTGTATTACCCACGCACTGAGTTTTGTACCGACAATGGCGCAATGATTGCTTATGCTGGTATGCAGCGTTTAAAAGCGGGGCAGTTTGCTACGCTTGATATGAAAACTAAACCGCGCTGGCCAATCGATAGCCTAGAAGCAATATAGTTAACCAGAACCTAGGTTAGTTATTACTTCTTATCATTTGTAGGGGCTTGTTTAGTCCCTACTTTTGGTTCTTCACCTTTAAATAAACGCACAATATTAGTGCGATGCCTAATAATGATCAGTAGCGTAATAAAGGTCACTGGTAAGGTATATAACGGCTTTATCCACCATGTATATAAAGGTGCTAGCGTCACAGCGACTAACGCTGCAAGGGATGAGTAGCGGGTAATCGCGACAATAATCAGCCAAGTACTAATCAATAACCCACCTAAAGAGAGCCCTATCGGCAGTAACGAGCCAAATGCTGTTGCGACCGCTTTACCCCCTTTAAAACTAAAAAATAATGGGTACATGTGCCCTAAACATGCTGCAACCGCAATTAAACCAAGCTCTAGCGGCTCAAGTTTTAAAAAGTAAGCGCCCCAAACAGGGATAGTGCCCTTTAAAATATCAAATATTAACACTAAGCATGCGGGGAGTGCCCCACCTAAGCGGTAGACATTGGTTGCTCCTGGGTTGTTGGAGCCATTTGTGCGTGGATCGGGAAGTTTGAATAGCCGCGACACTAAAATGGCCGATGAAATCGAGCCGAGCAAATAGGCTAAAACAAACATTAAAATGACTAACACGCGCTTCCTTATTTTTTAATCATTACTTTTAAGCTATTATTGGCGTCAAAATTTACGGGCTTCTTAAATTACTCGCAATTTCGTAACCATTCTATTGTAGAAGTAATTTTAGTATATTTAAACACTGATTAAAGTATATACAGTATTAATTTGATTGATACAATATGTAATTAACTCAGTGACTTGTTACAGTCATTTGGAGTATCAATGGACAAGGTATTTATATCACAATTGCATGTCGAAACGATTATCGGGGTGTATGATTTTGAAAAGAAAAGTAAACAAAGCCTGTACTTTGATATTGAAATGTTAAGTGACATCAAACCTGCAGCACAAAACGATGATATTAACTTAGCATTAGATTACGCTAAGGTAAGTGAGCGAGTCATCGAGCACAGCACAGCTAAACCAGTTGAGCTTTTAGAAACGCTGGTGGAGCAATTAGCGCAAATTATTTTAACCGAATTTAATACTCCACAAGTAACGATAAGAGTTAGCAAGCCCGCCGCAGTTTCACAAGCGCAAACTGTGGGTGTAGAGATAACCCGCAACAAGGCTTCGGCTTAAATGGCGCAGATATATATTAGCCTTGGTTCAAACATTAACAAGGCAGAGCATATTCGTCGTGCTCTAGTGGCGTTAAATCAGCACTTTGAAAACACACAGCATTCATCAGTATTTGAAAGTGAAGCTGTAGGTTTTGCCGGTAATAACTTTTATAACTCAGTACTTGCAGCCACCACTAACATGGCGCTGGTTGATGTGTGCGCGTTATTAAAACAAATAGAACGCGATAATGGTCGCCAAGCAAATGATAAAAAATTTAGCCCACGTACTTTGGATCTCGATTTACTTTTTTATGATGATTTAATTTGCGAGAGCCCAGCTCAACTACCACGTGACGAAATTACCAAAAATGCCTTTGTATTACAGCCTTTAGCAGAGGTGGCTCCTGATTTTTATCACCCTGTAGCAAAAAAAACGATTGCCCAAATATGGAATGCATATAACAACCCTCAACAAAAACTATGGAAGGTGGAGTTTTCTAACCCATGAGTATTATAGAAATAATTGTTTTAGCCCTAATTCAGGGATTTACTGAGTTTTTACCTATATCGAGTTCTGCACACTTAATTTTACCGTCACAAATTTTAGGCTGGGAAGATCAAGGTTTAGCATTTGATGTTGCCGTGCATGTAGGCACTTTAGTTGCGGTGGTTATTTATTTTCGTAAAGAAGTGGCTGATATACTCGGTGCTTGGTTTAAATCGTTTGGTGCGCAAGGCACAACAGATGACAGTAAACTAGGTTGGTGGATCATTTTAGGTACTGTGCCTGCGGCTATTTTAGGCTTATTGCTAAAAGACTTTGTTGAACTGTATTTACGCAGCGCATGGGTGATTGCAACCACAACGATCGTATTTGGCTTATTACTTTGGTACGCCGATGCCAAAGGTAAGCAGATAAAAACAATTTATCAGCTAAACTGGAAAACGGCCCTTATTATTGGCTTTGCACAGGCCGTTGCGATGATCCCAGGTACTTCACGTTCAGGTATTACTATGACAGCGGGTTTGATGCTGGGTATGAATAAACAAAGTGCAGCGCGCTTTTCGTTTTTATTAGCTATTCCAATCATTTCGATGATGGGTCTTTATTACACCGCAGAGCTTGCCCTTGGCGATCATATCGTAGATTGGACGGCATTATTGTTAGGTGTAGTGCTGTCGTTTTTATCAGCTTATGCTTGTATTTTTATGTTTTTAAAAGTGATTGAGCGAATGGGAATGCTGCCATTTGTTATTTATCGTTTATTATTAGGTATAGGTTTAATATTCTTTTTAATGTTATAAGCCATTAATTTTTTAAAGGCCTCCCAATTCGGGAGGCCTTTTTATTTGCGCCAAGGGTTAATGGTAACTTAAGCTAAATTTTGGCATTATAGCGCCATTAAACTTTGCCTTAGAGCAAACCCCGCGCAGGATGAAAGGATAGTAAATGCATATACATATTTTGGGTATTTGTGGCACATTTATGGGTGGTATTGCCGCTATAGCTAAATCATTGGGTCATCACGTTACTGGGTCGGATCAAAACGTTTACCCACCAATGAGTACCCAGTTACAAGAACTGGGTATTGAACTAACGCAGGGCTATGATGTATCTCAACTAGAGCCAGTACCAGACATCGTTATTATTGGTAATGCAATGAGCCGTGGTAATCCGTGTGTTGAATATGTATTAGATAAAGGCCTGCCTTATACTTCAGGGCCTGAGTGGCTAAAACATAACTTATTACAAGATTCATGGGTGCTGGCTGTGGCGGGAACTCATGGTAAAACAACCACCGCCAGTATGTTGGCGTGGATACTTGAATATGCGGGTTTAAAACCGGGCTTTTTAATTGGCGGAATTGTACAAAACTTTGGTCTTTCTGCGCGAGTTGGGGAAACGCCATTTTTTGTGATAGAAGCCGATGAGTACGACACGGCCTTTTTTGATAAACGCAGTAAGTTTGTTCATTATTTACCGCGAACGCTTATTTTAAATAATCTTGAATTTGATCATGCTGATATTTTTGAAGATTTAAACGCGATTAAAAAACAATTTCACCATTTGATACGTACATTACCGCAAAGCGGCAAAGTGTTGTGGCTTAAAAATGATGAAGCACTGAGCGATGTTATAGCAAAAGGGTTGTGGAGCGAGAGCGAAACTCTAGGCGAAGACTGGAGTTATGAATTACTTAAAGCCGATGGTTCTCAATTTAATGTGTTATTAAACACGCAGCTGCAAGGCGAAGTTAACTGGCAGGCAATTGGTGAGCATAACGTTAAAAATGCCATGATGGCTATTGCAGCAGCACGCCATGTGGGAATTGCAATAGAGCACAGTATTGAAGCTTTGAGTGAGTTTATCAGCCCAAAAAGGCGGATGGAGCTTAAAGCAGATATTAATCATATTAAAGTGTATGACGATTTTGCTCATCACCCAACGGCAATACAAACAACGCTTGCGGGGCTGCGTGCTAAAGTGGGCGATGAAAAAATCATAGCGATTTTAGAGCCGCGCTCTAACACCATGAAAATGGGAGTGCATCAATTTACACTTCTCGATTCACTTCGCGATGCAGACGACGTGCTGTTATTCGAACCAGGAAACTTAAACTGGTCACTTAAAGAGCAGGCTGACAAAGCGGGTATGCAGTGCTTTGATTCTACAACCGCCATTATTGATACAGTGCTTGAGAATATTGAGCCAAATCAACATGTTTTAATTATGAGTAATGGTGGTTTTAATGGTCTGCATCAGCAACTTGTTGATGGTTTGGCCGATAAATACAGCGGAGAACAATGTGCAATTTAAAGATACAATCACCTTGGCATTTAGCGGCGCATCAGGCGCACCATATGGGTTGAGGCTGTTGGAAGTGTTGCTTGAGCAACAATTTCAAGTGTATGTGCTTATTTCAAGTGCTGCGCGCGTAGTTTTTGATACCGAGTCCAATGTAAAGCTATCAGGGAATGAAGACAAAGCCACAGAGCAATTAAGCGCGTTATTTAACGCCAAGCCTGAACAATTAAAGGTGTTCGGCAAAGATAACTGGTTTAGTCCTGTAGCTTCGGGCTCTGCAGCGCCGAAAAAAATGGTAGTATGTCCATGTAGCGCAGGGTCTGTGTCTGCGATTGCAGTCGGCGCATCAGATAATTTATTAGAGCGCGCCGCCGATGTGGTGATAAAAGAGCGAGGCCAGCTTATTCTAGTGCCACGCGAGACGCCATTTAGCGAAATTCACTTAGAAAATATGCTTAAATTGTCGCGTTTAGGGGTCACTATCATGCCCGCTGCACCTGGGTTTTATCATCAACCACAAAGCATAGAAGACTTAGTTGATTTTATGGTGGCGCGAATTTTAGATCATTTAAATATTGAACATAATCTCACAAAGCGCTGGGGTTATGGTGAGGGTAAGAAATGAATAAGCAAAATATTGCTTTAAATATTGAAGGCCTTACCAAGGTTTACAAAAATGGGGTTGAGGCAGTAAAAGGTGTTGATTTACAAGTGCATGAAGGTGACTTTTTTGCACTGTTAGGTCCAAATGGGGCGGGTAAGTCAACCACTATTGGGGTGATATCTTCTTTGGTTAATAAGACCAAAGGTAAAGTTGAAGTATTTGGTCATGATATTGATACCGACCTTGAAGCAGCGAAAGCCAACTTGGGCTTAGTGCCACAAGAGTTTAACTTCAGTCAGTTTGAAACCCTAACCCAAATACTCGTTAATCAAGCAGGTTACTACGGTGTACCGCGCGGCGAAGCGCACAAACGTGCTGACAAGTACTTAGCACAACTTGGGCTACTTGAGAAAAAAGATAAGCAAGCGCGTACCCTTTCTGGTGGTATGAAGCGTCGCTTGATGATTGCACGTGCCTTAATGCATGAACCAAAGTTACTTATTTTAGACGAACCAACAGCGGGCGTTGATATAGAGCTGCGCCGCTCAATGTGGGACTTCTTAAGGCAAATTAACGAACAAGGTGTGACCATTATTTTAACCACTCACTACCTTGAAGAAGCCGAATTACTGTGTAAAAACATCGCTATAATTGATACCGGCCGTATAGTTGAAAACACCACCATAAAAGCCTTGTTGGCTAAATTAGACAAAGAAACCTTTGTATTGGATTTAAAACAGCCTACCAATCCGGTGACGCTTGAAGGGTATAATTTTACCATGACTGATGATCACACCATTGAAGTTGAGGTGGCTAAATCACAAGGGCTTAATGCTGTATTTAGCGCGTTAACCGAACAAGGTAATACTGTGCTAAGCATGCGTAATAAAGCGAATCGATTAGAAGAGTTATTTGTAGGTTTATTAGAGCAAGGGCGGGGCGAATAAATGTTTAAATATGGCGTAGCCTTAAAAAGTATTTGGATTAAAGAGTGTATTCGCTTTTTGCGTATTTGGGTGCAAACCTTAGTGCCGCCAGCGATTACTATGAGTTTATATTTTGTTATTTTTGGTAACTTAATAGGCTCGCGTATTGGCGATATGGGTGGCTTTAGTTACATGGAGTTTATTGTGCCTGGCCTTATTATGATGTCAGTCATAACAAACTCTTACTCGAATGTGGCTTCGAGCTTTTACTCAACTAAGTTTCAAAAAAGTATTGAAGAGTTATTGGTTGCACCTGTGCCTAATTACATCATTGTGTTGGGTTATATGGGCGGAGGCATGACCCGTGGCATTATGGTTGGCTTTATTGTAACGTGCGTTTCTTTATTTTTTGTAGATATACAAATACATAATATTTTTGTGATTATAGCCACTGTTATTCTTACCTCGGCGGTTTTTGCCTTGGGCGGGTTAATCAACGCTATTTATGCAAACAGCTTTGATGACATAAGTATTATTCCGACCTTTATTTTAACGCCTCTAACTTATTTAGGCGGGGTGTTTTACTCAATCACTTTACTGCCTGATTTTTGGCAAATGGTGTCGCAAATAAACCCGATTATTTATATGGTTAACGCATTCAGATACGGATTTTTAGGCGTTTCTGATGTTGATTTAACGGTTGCGATTGCAGTGTTGTTGGTGTTTATCAGCGTATTATTTACTTTAGCACTGACGCTAATTAAAAAAGGTGTGGGGCTAAGACACTAATGAGCGATGCAAATTCACGTAGTATTGTATCTAACCAAGCGGGACTTCATGAAAAGCTTGATGAAATAGTTAATAAGCACTTACATGCCGAGTTTAAAAAGCCAATAGCAGCGCATACTCAAACTGCATTTGATGAAGTTAATGCTAAGGTGCAGTCTTTTGATGGACCGCTCATCCTCGACTCTTGTTGTGGTGTTGGCGAAAGCACTGCTAATTTAGCGAAACGTCATCCTGATGCCTTAGTTGTGGGTATTGATAAGTCATCTCACCGACTTGATAAGCATGATGTTGAGTATAAACAAACTGAGAGTGGTCAATACATTTTGGTGCAAGCTGACTTAAATGACTTTTGGCGTTTAGCGGTGGCTGCTAATTGGCAGCCTAGCCATCACTATTTGCTTTACCCTAACCCGTGGCCTAAGTCTAAGCACATTCAACGGCGCTGGCATGGGGCGGCTATCTTCCCGTTTATTGTAAAGCTAGGTGGTTTACTTGAAGTGCGAAGTAATTGGGATATCTATGTTAAAGAGTTTGCCAGAGCGCTCGAATTAGCAGGCCATCCATGTGAAACCGAATTGTTTGAATCAGACGAAGCAATTACACCTTTTGAGCGAAAGTACTGGGCCAGTGGCCAGCAAAGTCACCGCTTAATCATCAATCTCAATAGTTAACTCATTGCTTTTTAAAGTGAGTCACATGTGGCGTTGGTTTGCCAAGGTAACTACCTTGCATCAGCGTCACATTTAGTTGGTTGAGTAACTCTGCAACCGTATTATTTTCTACCGCTTCAACAACCAATTCAAGTTCAAGTTGCCGGGCTATATCAGCGATATAGGCTATAAATAGCGACGTGTTTGCATCGTTTACTAGCTGCTTAGTGATTGCACCATCGAGTTTAATGCCATCAACATCAACCTTTAATGTATTAAGGGTATTAATAAACTCATTCCCCCAACAGTGCATCACCACCTTTGCCCCTTTACTTTTTACCATCGCAATAAATGATTTTATTTCGTAATAATGTGAAATAACCTGCGACTCCAAAATTGAAATAGTAATATTTTCAGGATTTGGGTAGCGATGAAGCTCATAGGCAATATGATCATAAATAGTGGGATCTGCAATATTTTCAGCGCACAGCGTTAACTCCCAACAAATTGCCGATTTACGAAAACGCGAGACACATTGAGTAAATAGGGTGCGGGTTAACATGCCATTCATACGCAGTCTATTTACCGCATTCGTAAAGATATCAGGGGTTAAAATCTCCCCTTGTGAGGTGACTATTCTCGGTGAGCAGTCATACCTAATAATTTCATCGGTATGCGTATTAATAACCGGTTGAAAGTAAGGAACAACACGGTGAGCATCAAATGCTTCGCGAATCTCTTTGGCTATTTCAACATTATATAAATATAGAGATTTAGCGTCGTTAATTGCCTCACAATAGTTAACTATGCGCTGATCGCCCTGCTTAGATTGCAGTAACGCAATATGAGCATTCTTAAGCAGTAATGACTTATTGCCTCTAGCTACACCAGCGTTAAGTGTAATATAAATGAACGGCTGATTTAAAAACGGTATATTTTTATTATGCGATTGAATGATACTGTATAGCTCATCAGAGGGAGTTTCTTTATCAGTTAAAATAGCGAGTTTATTAGTTGCAATACGATAAATACGTGCGTGCAAACGCACTTGCTGCTTAAAGTGAATAAGCAGCTTTTTCATCACTTCATCGGCTGTTTTTGTGCCAAAAAAACGACTGATATTATCAATTTCGTTCACTAAAACAATCGCAATTTGCAAATGATGCTCATTACTTTTTTTCAGTCGTTTTTCTAAAGCGATATGATTTGCAAATCCGCTTGCATGGTCCCTCATTAATGAACGACGTACCCCATAATAATAAAAAATATACACTATTAATAAAATAATAATTACGCAGCCAAAATGAAACACAGATTGATACAAGTCTGTGTTCAACGCACTGCTAATTTTATCAACGCTAATATCTGCAGCCGTAATATAAGTTCTGCCATTTTTTGCCAGATGGGGAATATACACTGTTTTAGAATGACCGCGATGCGCTGTTGAAGTTTCAAAAATAGGGGCCGTTGATAAAAATGCAGCCGTAGTGATTGGCGTGGCTTCAGGGTATAGATCTAAAAACTGAGTAACCTTACCGTTATTTTGATCATCTTGGGTGTAGCTAGAGGCAGTAAAGTAAACGTTTTCATCAATCAGTACCATTGAATATAAATAATCTATATTTAAATCGTTGGCTAATGCCGAAAGTTGGTCGGCTTTATTTTGATAGCTTGAAAAACTGATTTCTTGCGCTATTTTATCGTGATAATCACTACCTAAAATATACTTTACGCTGGTGGCGGCATTTAACAGGCGATTATCAATACTGCGTATCACATCATTATTGATAGTGGTGTAGGTGTAGTAACTGTAACTTATTAAGCTGACTAAAAAAAAGACGGTACCGAGCGCCAACCGTGTTAATTTTAGATTTCCTTTTAGCATGTAACATCCTTATTGTTTGTTAGATTTATTATACTTAAAAATTATAAATGCCCAATATTTTAATTACCCTTTGTACTAAATATAAAAAATAGTGAGATGTTATCTATTTTGTATTGTCTTTTATGGCTTAAAACGAGACATTTTTGTCATATTGCAGTAAAGTTAGCGCAATTTTTTAGAAATGCCGTTGCTTAAAAACACCTTAAATTAGCGTGTTTTACAAACTAACAGGTGTTTTAGTCACACACTAGGTATGAAGATGGATCAAAAGCGTTGTGCCGTCGCCTCTAAAGAAAGCCTCAAACGGATATTTACCGTTCCAGAGGCCCCTGACTCAACTTTGAGCAAAATAGAGCTTGAAATTTCGAGTAATTTAGCAGGTTTCTTAAACGAAAATATCGCGGCAATTGAAAAACCATTACATGAAATAGAAAAAGATTTTCAATCGGCGGCTATCCCTGAAGAGCCAACGTTTGTGTCTTGCTATGCCCAAGATATTATGGAACAGCTGGTTGCTCATTCTGTACATACCGCAGCGCCAAGCTTTATTGGTCACATGACATCTGCTCTGCCACACTTTTTATTGCCGTTATCGAAATTAATGGTTGGGCTAAATCAAAACCTTGTAAAAATAGAAACTTCAAAAGCATTTACTCCATTAGAACGTCAAGTTTTAGGAATGATGCATCATTTAGCTTATGGGCAAAATGATGGCTTTTATTCTAAATGGATGCACAGTGCAAAAACCTCTTTAGGGGCATTTTGCTCTGGCGGCACCGTGGCTAACATTACTGCGCTTTGGATTGCCCGCAACCGCTTATTAAAAGCAGATGGCAACTTTAAAGGCATTGCTGCGCAGGGTTTAGTGGCGGGAATGCTTCATTATGGTTACAAAGGGCTGGCAGTTTTAATCTCTGAACGAGGTCACTACTCGTTAGGCAAATCGGTAGATTTATTAGGCATTGGCCGTGAGAATTTAATTGGTATTAAAACATCGGCTGATAATAAAGTTGATGTAGATGCTATGCGAGAAAAAGCGCTAGAGCTTGAAGCGCAAGGCATTAAAGTGATGGCAATTATTGGTGTAGCCGGGACGACAGAAACCGGTAATATTGACCCACTTGAAGACATGGCTAATTTAGCACACGAAATTAATTGCCACTTTCATGTTGATGCAGCATGGGGCGGAGCTACTTTACTGTCTAATACCCATAGGCATTTATTAAAAGGGATTGAGCAAGCAGATTCAATTACCATTGATGCACATAAACAAATGTATGTGCCGATGGGGGCTGGTTTGGTGTTGTTTAAAGATCCTGCTGCTACCGATGCCATAGAACATCATGCTGAATATATTTTACGTAAAGGCTCTAAAGACCTAGGCAGCCATACACTTGAGGGGAGTCGCCCTGGGATGGCGATGTTAGTGCATGCTTGCTTACGTGTTATTGGTCGTAAAGGCTATGAAATGCTTATCGATCGCAGTATTAAAAAAGCCCGTTACTTTGCTGATTTGATAAAAGCAGATGAAGATTTTGAATTAATATCTGAACCTGAGCTGTGCTTATTAACTTATCGTTATGTCCCTAAGCAAATTAAAAATGCGATAGCACAGGCAGATGCACAAACCCGTTTAGATATTTTTGCCGCGCTTAATCGCTTTACTGCTAGTATGCAAAAACGGCAACGTGAATCAGGTCGCTCATTTGTATCGCGTACACGTTTAACGCCAATTCAATATGATAATCAACCAACTGTGGTTTTTAGAGTGGTGCTTGCGAACCCGCTTACATCAGGTGCTATTTTAAAAGAGATATTAGAAGAGCAGAAAGAGTTGGCACAAACAGATCCGGTATTTAAAAAATATTTACGAAAATATATGTAACTAACCTGAACTCTGGTTAAGAGATTTACTAACATATTGAGTCAAAAAATGATGTTTATGTTTATTTTCACTAGCCAGAGATTTTCAGTGAAAACAAGGCGAACTTACGCGTCAATAGCTAGCCTATTGCAAGTAAATTCAACGCAGTTAGCGCTGAAAATAGTTGCTTGAGATAGATTTATTATTCAGAGTTCAGATTAGTCATAAATGCTACAACAAAAAAGACGCTTAATAGCGTCTTTTTTGTTACTGATTAAAAGCAACTCGCCTTTATGAGGTTGCTGATAATTTGTTGCGAAGGCTTGATTTTTTCCATCGCTAAATATTCATCGGGCTGATGCGCTTGGTTAATTGAACCCGGCCCCATGACGATGGTTTCACAACCCAGTTGTTGTATAAATGGTGCCTCAGTACAGTAATTAACAGCCACCGCTTTTTGCCCTGCTATATTTTCGGCTAGTTTAACTAAAGCGCTGTCGGTGTTTCCTGTAAATGCTGGAATTGGCTCATGTAAATCAATCACACTAACCGAATTAGGGTATTGCTGGTTTATATCGAAGGTTGCATCAAGCAGCAATGCTTGCAGCTCTTGTACACTTAAGCCAGGTAGAGGGCGCATATCAATGTGCATTTCACAGCAACCGCAAATTCTATTAGCATTATCGCCCCCATGAATATTGCCTAAATTGAGCGTTGGGTAAGGAATTTCAAAGTGATTTATTGAATATTTATTCTTAAGTTGTTCTTTTAAGATTAGCAATTTTGTAATCACTTTATGCATCACTTCGATGGCGTTAAGACCCCGTTCGGGATCTGAGCTATGTCCTGAACGGCCAACGACTCTTATCGCTGAAGTCATATGACCTTTATGAGTAAATACTGGCGTCATATCAGTAGGCTCACCAATAATACAGCGACTTGGTTTTAAATTTGGGTGCTTACAAATTTGTTGTGCGCCAGCCATAGTGGTTTCTTCGTCTGCGGTGGCTAATATTAAAATTGGTTGTGTTTGTTGCTTTTCATCAAGCTCACTAATAGCCTGCAGTACAAAAGCAAAAAAACCTTTCATATCAATGCTACCTAAGCCATATAATTTATTATCGAGCTCGGTTAATTTAAATGGGTTTTGATTCCAGCGGCTATCATCAAATGGCACTGTATCAGTGTGCCCTGCCAGCATTAAACCGCCGTCGCCTTGACCGCGTTTTGCTAATAAGTTGTAGCGACCCTTGTTGCCTTCTAACTCTATTATTTCACAGTTAAAACCTAAGCTTTCACACCATTGGGCTAGCAATTCAATGACACTTTTATTACTCATACATAAATGATCTTCAATGGCACTGATAGAGGGGGCAGCAATCAATTGCTGGTACATCGAAATAAATGACGGCAGAGACATAAAAAATTCCAAAATAAGTATTCATTTTAATTGCATAACAATATAAAAGTATTTATGATGAATATCAATTCACTTTTTAAGCATAAATATATTAAAGTTACGCCATGAAAATAATACGACGATAGTTATCACTCATAAATTTAATCTGTTTGGCTGGGTTATACCCTAGTGTAAACAAACAACATGGAATGTGGTCACTAATTTTAGATAAAGAGTAAATAATGAACGTAGTAATTATAGGTGCCAGCGGTTACAGCGGCGCAGAACTGGCTAGCTTAGTAGTAAAGCATCCAACTCTTTCGCTAACTGGTTGTTATGTATCAGCGCAAAGTTTAGATAAATATAAATTGCTTAGTGAATTGTATCCTGAGCATTTAGGATTACTTGATTTACCTCTGCAGCCACTAAATGAACATGCACTTGCTGATATCACTTATTCAGCAGATTACGTTTGTCTGTGCACCGATCATAAAGTAAGTGTGGATTTAGCGCCTCAGTTTTTAGCGATGGGCAAAAAGGTATTTGACCTTTCCGGTGGCTATCGTCTTGCAAGTAATGATGATTACGTTACTTATTATGGTTTTGAACACCAACATCCAGAACTACTCAATCAAGCGGCATATGGTCTTGCTGAATGGAATAGTAAAGCCATTACTGATGCTCAGCTAATTGCTGTTGCTGGCTGCTATCCAACGGCTGCATTAAATGCATTAAAACCTCTTCAGCAAGCGTGTTTGTTGAGTGATGAAAAAATTATTATTAATGCGGTTTCTGGCGTAACGGGCGCAGGGCGTAAAGCCAGCCTAGGGACTCATTTTTGTGAGGTATCACTTGCACCCTATGGTTTGTTTAATCACCGTCATGGGCCTGAAATACAACAGCATCTAGGTCATGAGGTGTTATTTACTCCTCATTTAGGTAATTTTCCGCGCGGTATTTTAGAAACTATTTATGTGCAATTAAAGCCGGGTGTGACCAGTGAGCAAGTAGCTAAAGCTTATCAAGTATTGGCTGATGAGCCATTAATTCGTTTGCTTGGCAGCAAAATCCCTTCGATTAAAGGGGTGGCCAAACAACCTTATGTAGATATTGCGTGGCAGCAGCAAGGCTCACAGTTAATAGTAATGGCAGCAATTGACAACTTATTAAAAGGGGCAGCTGGTCAGGCTTTGCAATGTATTAATTTATCAATGGGGCTTCCCCACACTACAGGTCTAATAGGAGCGTTTAGATGAGCAGTAAAACGTGGGTTATTAAACTCGGTGGTGCAGTACTCAATACTGAAAATGCCGCTAAAGCATTATTTGAAATACTCAACGAGCAAGATGATGCTCAGTTTGTGATTGTGCATGGTGGTGGCTCATTAGTTGATAGCTGGTTAAAAGAGGCTGGTTTTGCCAGTGCTAAACACCAAGGTTTACGTATTAGCCCTAAAGAACAGATGCCTTATATTGTTGGAGCCCTTGCGGGTGCGGCAAACAAACAACTCATGGCGCAAGCAATTAGTGTTGGTCATAAGCCGGTGGGGTTAAGTTTATATGAAGCAGGGATCACCGCCTCGCAAAAATTAAAAGCATTGGGTCAAGTAGGTCAATGTCACAACAATGCTGATTCTATTATTAATGATTTACTCAGTGCTGGCCGGTTACCAATCATCAGTTCTATCGGCTTTGATGAGCAGGGCTTGTTATACAACGTTAATGCCGATGAAGCAGCCGCCGCAATGGCAAATAATTTAAATGCAGAACTTATTTTTATGACGGACGTAGAGGCGGTACTTGATGCCAATAAGCAGCCTTTACATCAACTTGACACAAAACACATTGATACTTTAATTGCAGAGGGAGTAATTTTGGGCGGGATGGAGGTCAAAGTTAAGACCAGTCTTCACGCTGCCCAACATTTACGACGCGGTGTGTACATTTCCAGCTGGCAAAAGCCAGAAAACTTAACTGCTTTGCTGCAAGGCGAGCATGTCGGAACTAAAGTAACACCATAGGTTGAACATGTTTAAAGATTTTTTAACGGGTCTAGAATTAGACCAACAAGGCGCACTAAATTTATTAAAGTTAGCGCAAGATATTAAAGAAAGCCCAAGTAAATATAGCCAAGTGCTAGCTGGTAAGTCAGTGGTTACTTTGTTTGAAAAGCAAAGTTTACGTACTCGCCTTTCATTTGATATTGGTATAAACCGTTTAGGGGGCCATGCGGTTTACCTTGACCAACAAAATGGTGCAATGGGCGCCCGCGAATCAATAAAAGATTTTGCCTTAAATATTTCGACTTGGGCAGACGGGATTGTTGCGCGGGTTAATCAGCACAGTACGTTAACGACACTCGGTGAGTATTCATCCGTTCCTGTGATTAACAGTTTGTGTGATTTATATCACCCATGCCAAGCATTAGCTGATTTTTTAACGCTACAAGAAGTACATGGTGATGTTAGCCAGTTAAAGCTTGCCTACCTAGGTGAGGGCAATAATGTAACACACTCATTAATGCTATTAGCCGCTACTTTAGGAACAGACTTTGTCGCTGTAACACCAAAAGGCAGCTCACCTGATTCGCAAGTACTTAAAAAAGCAGAGCAAATAGCAGCGATGAATGGCGCTTCTGTAATGGTAAGTGACAGGGTTGAGGCTGCAGTAGGCGCTAATGTTGTTTACGCCGATACCTGGGTATCAATGGGGGATACAACTCCTCTTGAGCAAGTAAAAGAAAAATACATGCCTTATCAATTAAACCAGGCATTGTTAGAAAAAACCGGTGCAACTACGGTATTACATTGCCAACCGGCACACCGTGAGTTTGAAATTACTTCTGAGGTAATGGATGGCCCTGCATCAAAAATTATACAGCAAGCAGAAAACCGCATGCATGCGCAAAATGCGCTATTAGTTACATTGTTAAATCCAAATTTTGTTAAGGAACACCTATGAGTTCAATTAAAAAAGTCGTTTTAGCCTATTCAGGTGGTCTTGATACATCGGCTATCGTGCCATGGTTAAAAGAGAACTACGGCTGTGAAGTGATTGCTTTTGTTGCCGATGTTGGCCAAGGTGCTGAAGAACTTGAAGGCGTGGAAGCTAAAGCTATAGCGTCTGGTGCATCTGAATGTTACGTGGTTGATTTAAAAGATGAGATGGTAAGCGATTATATTTACCCAACGCTTAAAACGGGTTCTATATATGAAGGGACTTATTTACTTGGTACTTCTATGGCGCGTCCAATCATTGCTAAAGCGCAAGTTGAAATTGCACGTAAAGTAGGTGCCGATGCACTTTCTCATGGCTGTACGGGTAAAGGTAACGACCAAGTACGTTTTGAGTCATGTTTTGCCGCACTCGCACCTGATTTAAAAGTGATTGCGCCATGGCGTGAGTGGGATTTATCAAGCCGTGAATCATTGCTTGATTACCTAGCTGAACGTGACATTCCATGTTCTGCGTCAGCAACTAAAATTTACAGTCGTGATGCTAACGCATGGCATATTTCTCACGAAGGCGGTGAACTTGAAGACCCTTGGTGTGAACCAAGTGAGCAAGTATGGACCTGGACTAACTCACCAGAGCAAGCACCTGATAAAGCTGAACACGTCACTTTATCGGTTGTTGAAGGTGAAGTAGTTGCTGTAAATGGCGAAGAGCTTAAACCTTATGATTGTTTAGTTAAATTAAACGACATTGCATCACCTCATGGTGTGGGCCGTGTCGATATTGTAGAAAACCGTTTAGTGGGCATGAAATCGCGTGGTTGTTATGAAACGCCAGGCGGCACTGTGATCATGGCAGCGCTGCAAGCTATTGATGAGTTAGTACTTGATAAAGCGAGCCGTAAATGGAAAGAAGTACTCGGTGGTGAATTTTCACACTTAGTCTACGACGGTCGTTGGTTTACGCCGTTAAAAGATTCTATTTTAGCCGGTGCAGAAGCGCTGTCTACACTAGCAACGGGCGAAGTGGTACTTAAGCTTTATAAAGGCCAAGTCACTGCGGTTCAGAAAAAATCACCTAACAGTTTATATAGCGAAGATTTTGCTACCTTTGGTGAAGATGATGTTTATGACCAATCGCACGCAGAAGGCTTTATTCGTTTATTCTCGCTATCAAGCAGAATTTCAGCATTAGCTAAAAAGTAATTTTTTACGCCCCTTGGAATTAAGGGGCTATTATCGGGTTTGGAGAGATTTCATGGCATTATGGGGCGGACGTTTTTCTACGGGTCCAGATGAAGCGTTTAAACAGTTTAACGATTCACTTCCCTTCGATTATCAATTAGCAGAGCAAGATATTATTGGCTCTGTTGCATGGGCTGGCGCACTAGAACAAGTGAATGTGTTATCTAGTGATGAGCACAAAAAGCTGGTATCGGCACTTTATGAGCTACTTGAAGAGGTAAAAGCAGATCCACACGCGGTTGCCACCTCAGGTGCTGAGGATATTCATTCTCATGTTGAAGCTGCGCTAATTGAAAAAGTGAGTGATTTAGCTAAAAAGTTACACACAGGCCGAAGTCGTAACGATCAAGTTGCTACCGACTTTAGGTTATGGTGCCGCGATACCGCCGATCATATTTTAAAAGCAATTGCACAATTAAAAGCTGAATTTATTAGTTTGGCTGAACGTGAACTTGGCACAATACTGCCAGGTTATACGCACTTACAGCGTGCACAGCCCGTACTGTTTAGTCATTGGTGTATGGCTTATGTAGAAATGCTTGAGCGTGATGAAAGCCGATTACAAGATGCCCAAGCAAGAATGAACTACTGCCCACTTGGCAGTGGTGCACTTGCTGGCACTGCATACCCAATTGATCGTCATGCACTTGCACAAGGGTTAGGCTTTACCGGTGCGACTAAAAATAGTTTAGATGGTGTGTCTGATCGTGACTTTGTGGTTGAGCTATTAAGCTGTGCGTCTATTTCTATGATCCATTTATCGCGGATGTCTGAGGACCTGATTTTTTATAACTCGGGAGAAGCTGGCTTTATTGAATTGGCCGATAATGTGACCTCGGGTTCATCTTTAATGCCACAGAAAAAAAACCCAGATGCATTAGAGCTAATTCGTGGTAAAACAGGGCGGGTGTTTGGTGCGTTTAGCGCAATGATGATGACCTTAAAAGCACTGCCACTTGCTTACAACAAAGATATGCAAGAAGACAAAGAAGGCATTTTTGATGCCATGCCAACGTGGCTTGCGTGTATTCATATGGCACAAGCGTGTATTAAAGGCATTAAAGTTAAAGCAGATAAAACACTTGCAGCGGCAAAAGGTGGCCACGCAAATGCAACCGAACTGGCTGATTACTTAGTGGCTAAAGGTGTTCCGTTTAGAGAAGGGCACCATATTGTAGGGGTATTGGTGCAACTAGCCATTAGTGAAGATAAAACGTTAGAGCAACTTTCTCTAGAGCAGTATAAATCAGTAAACCCAGTGTTTGAGGATGATGTCTATCCGGTACTTGAAATTGACGCCTGTATCAAAGCACGCCAAGCGCTTGGCGGTACATCATTAGAGCAAGTAAGCAAAGCGGTGAAAGACGCGAAAAAAAAACAGCAAATAACGGTTCGTGATGCCAATTTAGATGACGTGGAAGCGATTGCTAAACTCGTACAGCACTGGGCTACAGTCGGTGAAAACTTACCGCGTGCTAAAAGTGATATGGTGCACTCAATTAATGAGTTTGCCGTAACTGAGATAAACGGTCAGGTATCGGGTTGTGCTTCACTATATATTTACGACACAGGATTAGCTGAAATACGTTCATTAGGCATTGACCCTAAAAGCGCAGTAACAGGGCAGGGACGAGAGCTGGTTGAGCATTTGTTGGTAAAAGCCAAAAAATTGGCACTCAATCGTGTCATTGTTCTGACTCGTGTCCCTGACTTTTTCGAAAATCAGCGCTTTAGTTTCTGTAGTAAAGAGAGCCTACCTGAAAAAGTAATGAAAGATTGCGAGTTATGTTTACGTAAAGAAAACTGTGATGAAGTCGCAATGGAATATATGTTAAAGCCAAGTAATAGCATGGAGATCCCTTGTAAGAACGTGGCTTGAGCAATCCCTAGGATAAAAAACGCACGGTGACCCCGATGCGTTTTTTTTTGAGTAAAATAAAATAATTTTTTAATTAACATACTATTAATTTAAAGTTGGCATATCGTTTGCTTTTATTATTCTGTAACGTGTTGTTGAGTCAATTAAACAACGTAGGCAATGCGTTACTGCAGTTATTTAGTAACTGCTTCAGGTGGTGTGATTTAAATTTGCGCCAATAATAAATTTAATACTCAAAAGGATTAATCACATGCAAATTTCAGCGAACAGCCAAGTACAAATGCAAGCATACAATAAAACGCAACAATTAAAGCCTGCAATGGAACAAACTGCTAGCCCTAAAACCCTACAATCTGATACAGTAAGTATCTCTCAAGAGGCGATGGCTGCTGCTGGCGGTAGTGCTGATCTCCAGCGTGGTAATACGATTCTTTTACCTCGTCCAAAGTGATAGAAAGGTAGTAAATGTTTTTAGCTGAGTTTTTTGGTCTGTTTTCTTTGTCAGCCCTAGTGACATGGGGCTTTTTAATGGCGTTTTTTTTTAACCTCTTTGTCTACAGCTTAGATGTTAAGAGGAGAACGACTTTATTACTCAGCTCATTAGTTATGGTAGTATCCTATTCCGTGACTGATTACTTATTTACATGGATTTCCTATTACAATACTACTTATTTTGATTGGGCAATACATGATTTAATAACCATAATTTTCCTAATTTTCGTTTACAAATTAAGTAAAACTACGACTCCTTCATTATTATATTTACTAATAGGCCTTTCAATTAATTTGATGTTAGCTTTGCTAATGCATTTAGATATTTTTATTAATAAAAATATTGAACCTTGGTTTTTGTGGGATATATACACGTTTGGAGTGACATTTATAGACCTAGTAATGATTGTTGCTCTAATTGTAGACAAAGACTTCTTAGGATTACACAAACTCAAAAATAAAATAGTATCATTATTCCTAAGACCTAAAATTGCAAGGGACTGTAACTAAGTTGTACATCGATTACAGCATGGTTGATTACGTAAGTGCTTTCACTCAATGGGGTTTTTTAATGGCATTTTTATACTCACTTGTTTCGAGTATTAATAAGCCAGACAAGTCGTTAACATACTTAGCCGCTATTATGTTTTCCTCTTACTTTTGTAGTGATTTTTTTCCGATATTAGAAAATGTATACTTAGACTGGATCCTCTTCGATTATATAACCATTTCTATTATTCTCATTTTATTGAATTTCTGTCTAAAAGCTCCCCTCGCTAGCTATTATATTATTTCAGGCTTACTAATAAATAGTCTGCTAACATTTTTCATTTATTATGACTTATTTGTACGTAATAATATTGATGAATGGTGGCTTTGGAGTGTTTACTCTTTAGGAGTAAACTTTATTGATGTATTAATGATTATTTCTTTGGTAATAAATACAAGTATCTTAAAAAAACGACAGGTAAAAAAACAACTTAATTTAGCTATTCGAAATAATGTTTCAAATGAATGACTTCTTGCTCAACCCATATGTATCTCTTTATCTAGGTGCGTTTGTTCAATGGGGTTTTTTAATGGCTTTTTTATACTCATTAGTAACGAGTATAAATAAACCCAAAAAAGAGGCTTTATGGCTGTCGCTAATAATGTCGGTTTCATACTCTTCAAGCCTGTTTATTGATATTCAAAATATTTCTTACATGCAACTATTACTTTTTGATCTAATGACTATTTTGGCTATTTTGATTGCAAGTAACTTCTTAAATAAAAACATCATATCTTCCTATCTATTATTAGGGCTAAGCATAAACTCACTGTTATTTTTTGGCATGCATCTAGATGTACTTGTTTTTAGTAACAGCTCACCATGGTGGTTCTGGTCATTTTATTCTTTGGGAATTAATCTTATGGATTTTATGATGATAGCCATTTTATTTATCAATAAAGACTTTTTGAGAGTAGTGAAATTTAAAAATTGGCTTGTAAAAATTAGTATTAATAAGGCTATTATTAATGGCTGATTTTCTTTGGCAGTTAGTCGCGATTTTTGATTATATGTCGATTTTTATAACTTGGTTATTTGTAATCTCTTTTTTGTATAACCTATCGACAAGTATAAACAATCGCAATAAAAACCTTTTGCTTCTCTCTTTTATTATGATGCTATCTTACACTTCAAGCATGTTTATTGATCCAGCTACAGAGACACCTCATCTTAAAATGTTTATGTTTGATATAGTGACTATTGTTTTGCTAGTTATTTGGGGATACTTTATTAAGGGCAAAATTATTCCTGTTGCTTTTTATTACCTTATTGTAGGGCTTAGCTTTAATGCACTCATGTTTTTAGGTATGCATTACGATGTCAGCATGCAGGATAATACCGATTACTGGTGGTTTTGGGCACTTTATGCAATAGGTCAAGTTGTCAGTGATTGTGTTATGGCGGTAGTTTTAATCATAAATAAAGACGTATTAAAAATACTCTGGTTAGGGAAGAAATTTAAAGGCCGTTTTATTTTAGGAGTCTAAAAGTAGCGTCTCATTTATACGCTACTTTCTGAAAAAATTATTAATGCTTGGTTTTCCCCAGTCTTGATTGCAGCGCCTTCATTACTATGGTGTCAACAAACTCACTTACATCGCCGTTATGGCGTGCTACTTCTTTTACTAGCGTTGATGATATAAAGGTATTACGCTCGGCGGGCGTTAAAAATACGCTTTCTAAATCAGGGTTTAAACGGCGGTTCATATTTGCGAGCTGAAATTCATAATCAAAATCAGAAACCGCTCTTATGCCTCTGATCAGTACATTTGCATTATGGTCGCGAGCCAGATCAGCTAGCAGCCCTGAAAAGCCAATGACCTTTACATTATCTAAATGGCTTAAAATCTCATTTGCTAAATCAACGCGTTCTTCTAAAGTAAAACACGGTTTTTTACTTGGGTTATGAGCAATAGCAACAATAACGGTATCAAACATCTTAGCAGCACGCTGAATTAAATCAGTGTGGCCGTTGGTAAGGGGGTCAAATGTGCCTGGGTAGATTGCGGTCACTTTCATAATATTTACTGTGTTATTATTTTTAGCCGTAGTGTAGCAGTGTTTAGTGTGCAAAGCAGCCTTGTAAGTAAATTGTGAAGAACTTCATGCCTTGATTGTTTTAACGCTGACTATTTGTTTATACTAGTGGATTGTTTTAATGCAGCATCGTATTTTCGAAAATTGAGTAATGAGTATATGAATACCAAGGATAAAATAATTCAAACCAGTATTTCATTGTTTAATGAACATGGTGAAAGAGCAATATCAACTAATCATATTGCATCGAGTTTAGGCATGAGTCCGGGTAATCTGTACTACCACTTTAAAAATAAAGAAGACATTATTCGCCATATATTTGCACTTTATCGCGATCATTTGAGTACTCATTTTAAGCCAGTTGATAAAGGCGATGATGCTTTTGAGCATCTAGGCCCTTACTTAGATTCGCTATTTGAATTAATGTGGCGCTACCACTTTTTTTACGACAACCTTGGCGATATTCTTGCTCGCGATAGCCATTTAAAACAGGGTTACATTGATTTTCAGCAGGAATTACTTGAGCAGGTACGTAACATCATTTTGGCCTTGCGGGATAGTGAAATTATTGCCATTGATGAACAAGATGCCATTGAACTTGCTCATACGCTAAAATTAACGGTTAGCTTTTGGACACCCTATATGAAAGCAAGAAGACTCAGTGGTGTGCTGGTTGAGCAAGATATATACCCTGGCATTGTAAAAGTACTGACTTTATTTAAGGCTTACAGTACAGAAAAAAGCGCAAATAAAATTAATCAGTTAAGAGACAAGTACGCACTTTTAGCAAATGCTGCCCCCCAGAATCCTTAAGCCTGTTAAGTTGGTTAGTTCCTAGGCGTTAAATTTTTTGCTATAATCCGCCGCGCCCAATGCCTGGGTGCGCGAATTCCCGCAGTCTAAGAGTTGAACTATGCTTAAATTTATCGTCAAACTTCACCCTGAAATAGCCATCAAAAGCCGTTCAGTCCGTAAACGCTTTACCAAAGTGTTAGAAAATAACATTAAAATTGTATTGCGTCGTGTTGACGAAAAAGTACAAGTACGTAATAACTGGGATAACATTTCAGTTGTTACAAAACTAGACGATGCTCAAACTCGCCTTGATTTTATCGATAGTTTGCAACGTATTCCTGGCATCGTACAGTTTATTGAAGTAACCGAAACAGACTTCAAAACCCTTGATGACATTTATCAAAAAACCATCGCATTAGTTGGCCATACTATTATTAGTAAAACCTTTTGTGTGCGTGCTAAGCGCATAGGTCAACATGATTTTACTTCAACTGAACTAGAGCGCTACGTTGGTGGTGGGCTTAATCAACACGTTGAAGGTGCGCGAGTAAAGCTAAGCCGCCCTGAGGTAACAATTCGTTTAGAAATTAAAGACGAAAAAGCTTACATAGTGACGCAAACCCATTTAGGAATGGCGGGCTTTCCACTGCCAACACAAGACGATGTATTATCGCTTATGTCTGGTGGGTTTGATTCTGGCGTTGCCAGTTATCAGATGATCCGTAAAGGCGCTCGTACACACTTTTTATTCTTTAACTTAGGTGGTGCTGCCCATGAAATTGGGGTTAAGCAAGCGAGCTACTACCTATGGAAACAATACAGCTCTACGCATAAAGTTAAGTTTATTACTGTTGATTTTGAACCAGTTGTTGCGGAAATTTTAGAAAACGTTGAGAACAGCCAAATGGGTGTTGTGCTTAAACGTATGATGATGCGAGCGGGTAGTGCCGTTGCTGAAAAACTAAATATTCAAGCTTTGGTAACGGGTGAAAGTATAGGTCAGGTGTCTAGCCAAACCTTAGCTAACTTAAGTGTTATTGACCGTGTAACCGAAACGCTGATTTTACGTCCTCTTATTCAACATGATAAGCAAGAGATCATCAATATAGCGCGCCAAATAGGCACTGCAGAAATGGCTGAGACGATGCCTGAATACTGTGGTGTGATCTCTAAAAAGCCGACAGTTAAAGCCAAAATTGAAGTCATTAAAGCAGAAGAAGAGAAGTTTGATTTTGATGTATTAAATACCGTTATTGATAACGCCCGTGTTATGGATGTGCGCGATATTGATGTTGAAGCTAAGCAAGAGCTTAAAGAGGCTGAGTCAGTTACAGAGTTACCTGAAGGAGCGGTTGTTGTTGATATTCGCTCACCTGAAGAAGAAGATGCCGCACCGCTTGAAATTGATGGTATTGAAGTTATCCACTTACCGTTTTTCCGTTTAGCAACTAAGTTTGGTGATTTACCTAAAGGCAAAGACTATTACTTATATTGCCAAAAAGGGGTAATGAGCCAGTTACAAGCGCTTATTCTTCACGAAGAAGGCTTTACCACTGTAAAAGTCTATCGTCGTTAATGGCTTAATATATTAGGGTCTGTTGACCCTTTAAGGTTAAATTTGCAGAAGTCTGTTTGGTATTTAGGCAAGGCAGAGCCTATGTGGTGTGGTTATTCCCCATAAATAGGCGATAACGCAGCATCAATGCCAAACAGGCGCTGCCCGAAGGGTTCTGCCTAGGGGCGATTTACTCTTTGTTGCTCGGTTTTTACTTAGCCCACTAGGTTACAAACCTCGCGCCGCGATTAAACCACCCCTAGTTTGAACAAATTGTAATCCGCAAAAGTCAACAGACCCTAGATGCGCGTATTTAGTCCGCGCTTTTTTTTGCCAGAATTTCAGCAAGTAAAGCGTCGTTATACGGGGTCGCAATATTATGTCGCTTGCCTTGCTCACTAATATAACCACAAATTGCCATGATCTCAGTTTGCCTATTGTGCATAACGTCTTGATGCATAGATGAGTAATTCTCTGCCGTTAAACTCATTACCTTGTAGGCGCGCTCGAGGGCATCGATAAGCTTAATATTAAGTTTAAGCGCGGTCGCAATATGGCACGCCTCTGTTAATAAATTAATAATTGAGCTATTGAACTGTGGCGCACGCAACTGGCCATTTTTTATATTGTACAGAGCGGTTAATGGATTTATGGCAATATTAACCAGTAGCTTTTCAAACCGGAGTTGCTCAATATTGTTGCTGACAATTAATTGCGGAATAGTGTGTAATTGCGCACTAAACTGTTGAAGATTTTGAATAGCTAGTTGATTATAGCCCCCTAATACACTTTGCCCGTTTCCAGTATGCTGCACAATATTAGGGTTTGACTTAAATCCAGCCATGCTAGTGGTTAAAAAGTACAACGATTGCTGCTGTGTTAACTGTGCATTTAATTGTTCAACATTACCCATGCCATTATGACTTAATACAATATGAGTACTCTTGCCTAGAAAAGGTTTTACTTGCGCATAGGCTTGTTGCACTGCAAACGCTTTAACAGTGAATAAGACAATGTCAAATTCAGGAGCTTGAGCTAATTGCTGTTGTGAGATGAAAGTAGCGTTAATTTTTTCCGAAGGAGCATCACCACAGCTATAAAAGCGCGTATTGACTGTGCCCTTTTTGGTAAGGATGTAAACAGTGTGACTTTTAGCTAAAAAATGGCTAAATAACAAGCCAATAGCACCATCACCAACAACAAGTATGTTAGCCATAACGCTTCTTTTTACGTAGTGTTAATAGCGCTTTAGCTAAAAAGTAGCTTGCTGCACCAATAAAGTCGGCAACAAAATCGGCCAGTGATGCTTGTCTGTAAGGCAGACTATCTTGCATAATTTCTATTGCGGCACCATAGCCGGCTAACAGCAAAATTTGTGCATATAAAGGCAGTTTAAAGGCTTTATCCATAATAATGGCAAGTAAAAAGAAAATACCAAAATGCGCCACTTTATCTATATGCGGAAATAAGTTTGCAGCGCCCTTTACCTCTTTAGCAAATAAGAAGGTAAATGCGACAATACTAATTAAAAAAATAGCTTGGTAAACACGCCTCGTCACAAAAAATCCTAAAATCGTATAAAAAAGAAGCCTCAGTATATCAAACTAAATTAGTATCGCACCTGAACAAGATGCAGAAAAGTGTAAAGATTTATCATTTTAACGTTATAATTGCCGCATAAAATTAAGATTAGCTAGTTAGGAGAACATCATGCCTTCATTTGATATTGTATCTGAAGTAGAAATGAACGAAGCACAAAACGCGGTTGATAACGCCAATCGTGAATTAGAGACTCGATTTGATTTTAGAGGGGTCGATGCCTCAATTGAATTAAACGATAAAACAATTAAATTAAAAGCTGAAGCAGATGCTCAGGTTATGCAGTTGTTTGATATTTTAGCTGGTAAAGTTTCTAAGCGTGGGATGGATGTTGCGAGCCTAGAACTTCAAGAGATTTCTCGTGCAGGTAAAAATGTTTTTCGTAACGTTGCACTAAAGCAGGGCATCGAAAAAGACATGGCTAAAAAAGTAGTAAAAGCCATTAAAGATTCTAAAGTAAAAGTGCAAGCGGCTATTCAAGGCGAAGAAGTACGCGTAACGGGTAAAAAGCGAGATGACTTACAAGCTGCTATGCAAGTTGTGCGCACTGCCGATTTAGGTCAGCCATTTCAGTTTAAAAACTTCCGCGATTAATTTATTGTTTCGAGCTAGGCGCTACAGGCGCTTAGTTCAAAGCAACATGTATTTAGCCAAACACGTTATATTGTTTGGTTTTTTTATTTTTAAATCTATGATAATTACCGAACCCCGAACCCCGAACCCCGAAC
>NZ_MTQB01000024.1:0-57918 GCF_001974855.1 Pseudoalteromonas sp. SK18
AATTAATTGAAACCGTGATTTGAATTTTAAGGATGCAAAAAATAAATGATAAAAGAACAAAGAAACTGCATAGAAAAATTAAATATCCACGCAGTTTCATGTTTTAAAAAGTTGTTAAGAGTTATGCAATATTAACGTCTTACTGCCAATATTTTGCAAATAACTGCGGGTAACTTTGTTTTAAAAACTTAGGCTTGTCTTTAAAGCGTTTGCCTTTAGGTTGTTCAAGCCCTGAGGGAATAAACGGTAATTCATCGTCATTACGTTCTTCATATAACAAACCTGCAATTAGGTCATACTCATCTAAATACGGGTAAGGTTGCTCGTTTAAAAAATAAAGCGGTGTACACTGAGCTAGACTATCAGGGTTTTCTAGTGCGGCTTTAAATACGGCTTCACCACGGGATATTAACCAACAACGAAATTCTGAAAAGCCATATTCGTCATTACAGCCTGCCATGACAAACGCCGCACCAAATAAATCCCAAGTATAACTTTGGCGCATACAAATACTAAACTGTTTATCAAATTCAATTAATTGCTCATCTGATAAGTCACTCAGTGCCGACTTAAGCGATTGGCACACTGAATCGGGCTCTGCGGTTTTATCTTCGACAGTAACCAAGCGCCAAAAATCAGTTAAGGTTAGCTCACTCATGCAAGGATCTCTTTTACCCGACCCACTTGGCCGTCTTCTAATTGTACTTTAATACCATGCGGGTGATTAGGCGACTTGGTTAATAAACGCGACACAATACCATTAGTTAATGTACCACTGCGTTGATCTTGTTTAAGCACAATATTAACCTCTGTGCCGGGTGTTATTTGTGAACGTGTTGGAACAGCCATATATAATCTCTTTTGCTATTTTTGGGGATTATAGCCTGCTTAATAAAATCTCTCTATATTAAAGCTTTTACTAGGCCTATAAATGCCTGAACTACGTTAAAATGAAGAATAGCTAAACAAAAACAACATACCTATTTTTACTGCTTAAAAAATGAAACCGCATTGTTTTTTATATGAATATTTAAACTAGCTAATGCATTGCAAATAAGCTGTTCAATGTAATCTAGCTGATTTTTTTGTTTAGCATGCTCTAGTGCAATAGCATCAATAAAATAACAGCTTACGGTAAACTTTGAAGGTAAATTATTTAAATCTGCCGAATGGGTAAGAAAGCTAAAACCCTCAACATTATCTTTTATTTGCTCGCAAGCCAGTGTTAATTGCTGACGAATACGTTTATCTAGCTGCTTTTGGGTTTTGGTCATTGTTTATTACTGCTCGGCGGTTTGTTGCTTTTTAAATTCTTTGTAGCTGTCTTGTTGTTGTTTAACACATTCATGGTATTCCTTGTCAGCCATATGGCTGCACTCACCTAATCGAGCTGATTGAATTTCATGATAACGGCTATCACTGCTACACCCTGCTAACACTACGATTACCGATAACGAAAGTAGATACTTTAAGTTATGATTCAACATTCAAAATTCCTTATATTTAAACCGGAAAACTACTGATTTTCGTTATTTTTGCTGTATATTGCACTGGTTTTGTATTTATAACCGTTAAGGGCACGTTATGATGTTGTCGCAGTTACAAGAGCTGTTCCAGCGTATCGATAAAAGTAAATTATTTCAATCATTTGTTATTGCAGTTATTGTTGTTTCTGCACTGACCGTAGGTGCACATACCTATTCGTTACACCCTACCGCTGAGCTATTTCTACATTGGATGGATATAGGCATTACGGTGTTTTTCTTAATCGAACTAGTTATTCGTTATATTGCCAGTAAAGGTATCAGAGACTTTTTCTCCAAAGGCTGGAACATATTTGACTTCATTATAGTGATCGGAAGTTTATACCCTGCGGCAGGCTCGACTATTTTTATTGCTCGACTGCTGCGTATTTTCCGCGTACTACGTTTGGTGTCTATGATCCCAGAGCTGCGCTTATTAGTGAACTCACTAATAAAAGCTATCCCGCAAATGGGCTACATTGCGCTGCTAATGTTTGTAATTTTTTATATTTATGCCGCTACAGGTAGCATGTTGTTTGCTGAGATAAACCCGGTACTGTGGGGCGATGTGTCTATTTCTATGCTCACCTTGTTTAGAATAGCCACCTTCGAAGATTGGACCGACGTGATGTACGAAACCATGGCGGTATACAAATTAAGTTGGATTTTTTACTTAACCTTTATCTTTTTAACTGCATTTGTATTTTTAAATATGATGGTCGGGGCAATCTTAGAGGTGATGAGTGAAGAGCATCGCAATGCACGTGAAGAGCAAGCCGATAACGACTCACTACCGGCCACCCAAGGCCAAGTAAACGAATTAAAAGCACAGCTAACAGAGTTAAAGCAATTACTTAAAAATAAATAGCAGGTATAAAAGGGCAAGTATGCACTTGCCCTTTTATTTATACTTTAAACTTGCCTACTAAGTCCGTTAATATCGATGAAAGACGGCTCATTTCATTCCCGTTGTCACTGGTGCTAACAGCAATATCACTGACCTCATCGGCTGCATTTTTAATCTCGATAACGTTTCGGTTTATGTCTTCAGCTACGTGTTGCTGCTCTTCAGCTGCGGTGGCTATTTGGGTATTTAAATCGCTAATATTAACAATAGAGGCTGTGATCTCGCTAAACTGTTGTTGCGCAGAATGCGCAAGTTCTACAGTTTTATTGGTGGTTTCTATACTGCGTTCCATGTCTTTAGACACTTTAGATGACATAGTACGTAGTTTATCTAACTGCGACGCCACTTCTTCGGTCGACTCGGCAGTGCGTTGCGATAACGCACGCACTTCATCAGCAACCACTGCAAAACCACGCCCATGCTCTCCAGCGCGCGCAGCTTCTATTGCAGCATTCAATGCTAGTAAATTGGTTTGCTCAGAAATACCGCGAATAACGCTCAAAATAGACATAATATTTTCGCTTTCACTATCGAGCTTAGTAATGTCTGCTGAAGCATTATTTATTACATCGCACAGCTGAACCACACTTTCTACGGTTTGTGTAATAACCGATTGCCCCAAGTCCGATGCTTGCTGAGTTTGAACCGCTAAATCCGCCGCATTCGCACAACTACTCGATACTTCATTAGCAGTGGCAGCCATTTCATTAATAGCCGTTGCCGCCATTTCTAAGGCTTGTTGTTGTTGACTGGTAGAGCTTGTTAATTGTGCAGCTTGCGATGAAGTTTGCGATGAAGTTTTGCTGACATTTTGCGCACACTCATTAATTTGCGTCACCAGCTCACTGATCAAATTTAAAAATAAGTTAAAACTAGTGGCTAATTTAGCGGTTTCATCCTTAGTTTTTATCGCTAGGCGCTGGGTTAAATCCCCTCCTCCTTGTGATATTTCAGTTAAACCGTCGCTTACCTCAACAATAGGAGCAGAAATAAGTTTAGAAATATAGCTCGCTATCGCGATAAATGCGGCAATTAATATCGCGCTAATAATTAAAATGGTATAAGCCATTGCATTGGCCGCGCTCATTACCTCAGACTTTTCTACCACCCCAATAAACTTCCACCCCAAAATGGGAGACGTGTAAATATTGGCCATATACTGTTTTCCATCAATATCGACATCAAACAGGCCTTGGTTATTTTTAGCTAAATCGGCATATTTTCCGCCCTCAATATCAGCTAAGTTTTTAAATCGGTAATCTGGGTGTTTCACATCCACCAGCACACTGCCGCTGTCTTCAATCAACATTAAGTAGCCTGTTTCGCCTAATTTAATATCGGCAATAATGTCAGTAAGCCCTCCTAATGAAACATCCATCCCTTGAGCACCAATTAACTCGCCGTTATCAATAATGGCTTTAACCGTGGATACAATAACTAAATCATCAGCTGCCCAGTAGTAAGCATTAGTGCGGGTTGTTTTGCCGTTCGCTTGTTTAGCGGTTTTATACCATGGGCGCTGACGGGGGTCGTAATTAGCATTTACGTTTCCCATAGGCCATTGAACATAACCACCTTGTTCATTCCCCATGTAAATATAAGCAAGCCCAGGGTGAGTCTCACCAAAGTGATTAAATAAACTATAAGCAGCTTGCTCTGTTGGGCTTTGATTAGGATGATCAAGCATTACCTCAGTGCCGATATCCATATGTGTTTTTATGTTTTCACGGGCATTTTTAATTGTTTCATGAGAGGCTAAGTAATCAACATTTTTGGCAATTTCAGCAAAAAACATGGTAATTGCGTTATCAACTTGCCGGGCTTCTCGTTCACTTAGTACGGAGAAATTTTCCAGTGCTTGCTCTCTGGTTTGAGAAATAACTAAAGCGGCTATAATTAATAACGGTAGAGCAATTGCTGATGCAAAAGAGAGCTTTAATTTTTTTGATATATTCATGAAGTTAACCTCTAAAAACACTCTTAAAAATATAGTGTGACTAAAGGCGTTGAGCAAGAAATGAGACAAGAATATTAATATTGATTCGCAAGGTTAATAAAAAGGGCTAGCCCTAGCTAACCCTTTAAATTAATAAATTAGAGAATTATTCACCGTCTACAATAATGCGTAACATACGGCGAAGTGGCTCCGCTGCGCCCCATAAAAGCTGATCGCCTACGGTAAAGGCACTGATATATTTTGGCCCCATGGCGAGTTTGCGAATACGGCCAACAGGTATACTTAACGTACCGGTTACTTTAACTGGGGTTAAGTCGGTACTGGTAATGTCACGCTCATTAGGAATTACTTTAACCCACTCATTGTGCGAGGCTAAAATTTCTTCTATTTTTTCTACGCTAATGTCTTCACGTAATTTAATGGTCATCGCTTGGCTATGACAACGCATTGCACCAATGCGTACACATAAACCATCAATAGGCACAGGCTGTTTAGATGAACCTAAAATTTTGTTGGCTTCTACTTGCGCTTTCCACTCTTCTTTAGATTGACCGCTTGGCATAGGCACATCAATCCATGGGATTAAGCTACCTGCTAGCGGCACACCAAACTGGTCTTGTGGCAAATCGCTTGATGCCATTTTTTCGCTGACTATTTTATCAATTTCTAAAATAGCTGAACTTGGGTTATCTAGTTGCTGTGCAACACTTGCATGAATAGCCCCCATTTGGGCAATGAGCTCTTTCATATTGCGTGCACCGGCGCCCGATGCTGCTTGGTAGGTCATTGGGCTGACCCATTCGATTAGGTCTTGCTCAAATAAACCACCCAGCGCTAGTAGCATAAGTGAAACCGTGCAGTTACCACCTACAAAGGTTTTAACGCCTTGCTCTAGCCCTTGTTCAATCACATCTTTGTTAACAGGGTCAAGTACGATAATACTGTCGTCACTCATGCGCAGTGCAGAGGCTGCATCTATCCAATAGCCATCCCAACCTGATTCACGTAATTTTGGATACACCGCATTGGTATAATCGCCACCCTGACAGGTAACAATAATGTCCATTTTTGCAAGCTCAGAAATATCGCTGGCATCTAAAAGCGGTTTAGCTGCACCCGCTAACTCAGGGCCAAGCTGACCTGCTTGTGAGGTGGTGAAAAAGGTGGTGTCGATATGTGCAAAATCATGTTGTTGTTCCATTCTCTCGAGTAACACTGAGCCTACCATGCCGCGCCATCCGACTAATCCTACTTTTTTCATTGTTTGTTCCACTGTTTGATTCATAAAAGGAGCCTATACATTAAAAATTAAAAATTCATTGCGTGAGATTTAATTTTTACAGTCCTAAGCTAACACCACCAGCACGCTAAAACTAGTCAATAAACTGTAACTCAAATATTTTTCATACACATAAAAAAGCCCTGTATAAAATACAGGGCTAATAAGTAGTTAGGCGTTGTTATAAATCCTATCCTTGGGCTTTTACTTAAAACTCGTAACTATAACTAATATCAAAGTTCATACCGACTTCTTTAGAGCGAACAATAATATCTGATTGCGATACTTCCTGATCTTCATTAAGTAGATTTTTAACTTTAAACTTCACCTTAGAATTAAAATCAGGGTAAAAGGTATAAACTAAATCTAATGAATGAAATGGCTGCTCATAAGCATCATCTCGACTCGCTACACCTGCTGCTAAAATACGCTCACCAAATACGTTATAAACCAAAGAGCTACTGTGCATACCATCGAGTGAATCATAGTTAAGTTGCAAATTAACAACGTACTCTGAGTGACCCGTCATACGTTTTTTAGGATTAGTTAACGTACCGGCAAGCGCAGGATCGATAGACGCTTCTGAGTCACTCAAAGTAATATTACCACTGGTAAATAAGCCTTCAGATAAAAACGTGAGGTCTTGCAACCATTCAGCTTCTATACCGTAGACCTCAGCAGTTTCACCATTAATAAATGAGGCTGAATAGTCTTCATCGCCAATATTAAGAACGGTTTCAATGGGGGCTGTAATGTCTTTATAAAAGGCAGCAACACTAAACGAATTACCGGCTTCACCGTAATATTCATAACGTAAGTCATAGTTTTTAATCGGGCTACTTTTAAGCCCTGTACGACCAAATGTTCTAATATCGGTAAGTGGATCAAAGTAGGTAACCGGTACCACTTCACGAAAATCCGGACGAACTACCGTTTCACCATAACCAGCACGTACTTGATAGTTGTAAGCGCCTACGTAGGTAACAGAAAGCGCAGGGTACCAATCGTCTGAAACAATAGAGCCCGCTTGAATTTTTTCAGGGTCGTAGAAAGTATTCAAGTCATCTTGATCAAATATTAGGCTAGATGTACCAATAGACGTTTGTTTAAATTGTTCATAGCGTACACCACCGCTAATGCGTAGCCATTGATCATAAAACACATCAAATGAGGCATAACCCGCATCAACTTTTTGTCCTGCTAGGTAATCATCCGCATCAGGGGCTGTTGGTTCATTAAAATCAACCAGTATCGCGTTATTATTAATAAATTCATCGCTTAGGTATCCGCTATTATTGAGCGCATTATCACTGCCGTCATTTATAGTGATACCAGCACCACCACTATTATTAATAGCAAAACTGGAGGTATTAAAAATACGTGCTCTATCTGAGAAGTCATAGCCTACTTTAAATTCAACATCCATGCTGTCAAAGCTAAGCGGTAAGTTTAAATTACCACTGTAAGACTTTACGCGTTCTTCCATGTTGGTGTATGACATAATAACACGGTTATCATCACCTGTAATTTGAGAACCCGCATACGAACCGTCGGTGTTGTACTCATCGCGAAATTCAAAGTCAGCATTAGTCGGAATATCCGTTGTTGCTTTCGCTTCGGTATACTGCCAATCAGCGCCAATCCCCATGTAATCTAAAAAGGTGTGCTGACCAATAAACTGGGTAATATTGAGTTGTCGCTCTTCATAGTTAAAAGTATGGTTACGGTTAGCAACGCCATCCCCTGCAATACTGAATGTTGAACTGCCCGCTGGACTTTGCGAAATCGCAATTTCAGACTCATCTTCATTATCAATAATGTACAGCTGCTGCGCTGATATGCTGTGGGTATCTAGGGTATAGCCTAAACTAAATGACGCATTATAACGCTCGTTTTCTGTGGTCACTTGAGCATTTTTTACTGTATTAAAACATGAATTTGCAACATCATCGGCAGTATTTAGTGCTGTCGTACAGTCAATTTTGCCGTCTTCATTTTTTAAATCTTGGCTTATCACTGAGCTAAATCGGTCTTCAAAATCCCACTCGTTTTTATAAGCACCAGAAAGCATAAAGCCTAACTTGCCGCCAAAGTAAGATTCGCTAAAGCTATCACCATAATGGGCTTTAATATTGTATTGTGGATCGAGAGAGTCTTCTTTTAACTCATAACCACGCGGTAACGACTTCAGTAATTCGTTGTTAATCGCAGTCGCTTGCTCTGCACGTGTTGTGTCACCATCGACTAAGCCATCGCGCTTTACAATGTTACCAATACTAAAATCACCTCGGTATTGTGTTATTGCAGATGATAACGCATCAGGGAGTCCGCTTTCTTTACGGTTGTAAGTAAAACCGTCGCTTGCCGCGGTGTTATAACCAACACCCACCTCTACACCCGCTGTAAACTCGCTTGGTGCAGCTTTGGTTCTAATGTCAATATTACCGCCACCAAACGCGGCAGGCATATTTGGTGAGTAAGCTTTTTGTACCGCCATGCTGGAAATAATACTAGCGGGAAAAATATCAAGCGGGATCACATTGCGAGTTAAATCGGGGCTGGGTATGTACGCACCATTTAAACGTGCACTCGAATAACGCTCACCTAAACCACGCACATAAATGAACTTGCCATCAACGAGGGTTAAACCGGTTACACGCCGAAGAGCAGAAGCGGCATCGCTATCGCCAGTACGCGCTAATTGCTCTGAGCCTAAAATATCGGCTACAAAGGCTTGGTTTTTTCGCTCTTCAACCACAGCAGCAGCACTGCCTTGTAAACGCGTACCTACTGCCACTACTTCTTCTATTTCTTGGGCTACATCAACATCATTTTGCGCAGCAAACAGGCTTACAGATTGGGCACACAGCCCTAAACCAATCGCCCATGTAATTTGATTAAGTCTATGCTTTTTAGACATAAGATACATCCTGATCAGATTATACAAAAGAGGCGCCAAACGCTTATTATGCAAGCTCCAAGGCGCCTTCAAAAGTTTATAAATAGTGTTAAATTAGTCTGCGTTAGCTGCGGCTACTGCTGCTTCAACCCATTTATACCAATTTGACGTTGTATCCTGATCCGATACGGCACCGATGTAATTAACAGAATCAAAGAACGCATCTGTTGTACTTAAATCAGTGGCAGTGACGCTCACATCTGAAGAAGCCGTATTAGTAGCAAAACCATTCGCAGCAAGAACAGCAACGTCATCTGTTAAAATTTCACTGGCACCGCCATTTTCAAACCAGGCAGTTTTAGTTTGTCCAGCAAGTGGGCCACCAGCAAAAGTATCGGTATTAGCGAAATTATTTGAACACGCCATTACTGAGCTAGTAAAAGAGATGTTATCGGCTTGCTTCTCACCATCACCTGAGAATTCAATACATTGAGTATTAACGGCGTTTTTCTTAACGATTAACGCGTTATAAATGCTTGAATTAAATTGGTCATCAAACTTGTAAGCTTGTGAAGGGTCATCATCACGAACTGAATTGCCATCAGTGGTGATTACCGTCACGTTAGCAACCATAGGGTTTGAAGGTGATACTTGCGCAGAAGATGAACCTTTAACACCGTCAGACTCAAAACCATTGTTACCCATATTAACCACTGAACCGTCGTTTAGCGTTACTGTACCGTGCTGAACAAATAAGTACTGTGCCTTACCTTGCCAACCAGCATCAAAGTCAAACGAATCATCTTGGGTATCAGTCACTGCAATATGCTTAAGCGTGGTTGCACCACCAAAAATTTCAATACCGTCATCAAAGCCTTGGTGAATATGAATGTAATCAAACTCAGAGCCTGAACCAACAGCATTAAGTGTTAATGAATTTAAATCGTCGCCTTCACCACCTACGCGAGGGCCAGAGCCTGCATACCATACTTTAGCCCATTTAATATTACCGCTTGAATCGCTATTATCGTTACCACCAAAGTAGCTTGTAATACCTTCAGAGGCTACGTTACATGTACCGCCATCACGCTCTGCATCAGTACATTGATCTGTAATACCTTGGCCATTAATGATAATACCACCCCAGTCAGCATAACGTGCACCTTCACCAGCTGTATCAAAACGGTCAAAGGCATTAGCTGAGGTAAATACTACTGGTTTTTCTGCTGTACCCACGGCTTGAATTTTTGCACCACGTGCAATGCGTAAAATCGCTTCACCTGATTGAAACGCAAGGGTTGCGCCAGGCTCTACAGTCATCGTTGGGCCATTAGTAGGAATAGAAAAGCCATCAACAGTGTTGCCATCTTCACCAATCTGCAGGGCGTCAGCAAATACATGTACACCACCGCCAGGTAACTCTTTAAAAGTAATATTGTTAGTAATTGAAATAGTTTTACTTGAAAATGAATCGTTGTATAAGCAATCTATACCACTGACCACACCTGTAACCGTGCCTGCATCTGATTCATAGCTTGCACATACAGCCTCATCATCCGTTGTTGAACCGGTGTTGTTATTAGAATTATTAACACTGTTGTCTGTACTGGTGCTGTTATCATTAACGGTTGGTGTAATTTCTATATCACCACCACAACCAGCAAGTGTCATTGCTGTAGCCACTAAGCTGATTTTGAATAAGCCAGATAATTTCATTGTTCACTCCGTAAAAGTATTTAATTATTGTGTTAGCGCTTTAAGTAATAACTTAAGTCACTTTAAGGCACGATACTCATGCATTAAGGTCACTTGAGTTATCGAATACGAAGTACAATACGGGAGTGTTATGACAATGAAGTTACACTTTAATAAACATAAAATGACAATGTTAATTAATTAAAAATCAATTGGTTGCTTTAAAAAGGCAGGCAAAAAAACCACACTAACCGAATGTTAGTGTGGTTTGAGTAGTGCAATTATGAAGCGGTTTTTAGTGCGTCAGTTAAGAACCAATAGACGCACTATAAAAAATTAAAGAAGTGCTGTTTTTAATGTTTGCGCATGCACTTTTTCGCGTTTTACATATTTGATCCATTGCTGGGCTAAACGTTGCGACTTTTTGTGCTTTTCGGCTTGTTCAAACGCAAGGATAGACGCATCAAAATTTTGTAAATTGTATTGCGCCATCCCTAAAGCAACAAACGCATTTGATTCAAAATCAAGGCCGCCTTTATCCAGTGCCATTCGCGCTGCATCGGCAGCTTCGTCATACTGCTCTGTGTTTACATACACTTCAGCTAGACGCTGATCGTACTTACCATGCTCTGAACGCTCTGCAGCTTTGGTAAAGTAACTAATCGACTTAGCATCTTCTTTAGCTTGTACCATGGCCTCGGCTACAAAGGCATAATTTTTAGCAGTGGGTTCAGCAATCCCCTGCTCTATTGCTTTACTCATTACACTGGCTGCTTTATAAGCAAGCTGATTATATAAATATACCTGCGCAAGCTGCCTTAAGTCAGATTTAGAGGTTAAAAACCCTTGCTGGTAAGCAGCCTCTAAAACACTAAGCTGCTGTTTTTCTTGCCCAGTTTCACCGTACATACCGGCTAATTGCACCCAATACTCAGGTTTATTGTAAAGCTTTACCATACGCTCAAGTACGCTCACTACTTTATCGGTTTGGTTAAGTGAGTAATACATAGCGCGTTGCAGTACCAGCCAGTTTTCTTTGGGTACTTTGCCTTCGCTATCACTTAAGTTAATGGCTTGCGTAATGTAACTCAGGCCTTGCTTATAGTCTTTTAATTGATAGTAGGTTTGCGCCCTTAATAAATAATAGGCGTCGGTTTTAGGCTTAGTGTTTATAGCATCCCATTTGTCTAAAAATGCAATCACCTTTTTATAGTCACTGTTAGCCATAGCAAGCTGCGCTAAGCTGAATGTTGTGCTCAAACGCAGTGTTTCTGGAATGCCATCTTCGGCAATCACTTTTTCAAATGAAGCAATCGCTTTTACAAGGTCGTTTTCATTGTAATAAATAAACCCATAAAAGTTATGCATCATCGCAATTTCATAAGAGTTCATACTTGATGAGCGCGCTTGTATGCTGTCAAGCGCAGCCAAGCCCGCTTTACTGTCGCCATCATCCGCAAGTTTTTGGGCGCGAGCTAATTGGCTGTATACTTTTTCACGCAGTGCGGGCACTCGTGTTGTTTTTTGCTGTTCAGCGGCCTGTACTGTCGCCAAATTTACACCCGGAAATACACTCAATGCACTTGGTGTAACAACGCTGGCACTGATTGCAACAGTGCACAACATACTCAGCTTTAATAGCTTGGTTGTTAGTTTTAATTTCATAATTGCCTCACGTTCACTCTTTGCTTACTTAACAGAATTAACCATTAATTTGGAAAGAAATTTTATTTTGCACACCGGCTACTTCAACGGCTTCACCATTAACCACGCGCGGTTTATATTTAAATTTAAGGGCCGCATCCATCGCTGCTCTATCAAATAATGACTCTGGCTCGGCTTTAATAACTTGCGGCTCTTTAACCGTGCCTTGCTTTGTCACTGTAAATTCAACAATGACATACCCTTCAATACCACGCGACAAAGCACGCCTTGGGTATACCGGTGCCACTTTTACTATGGGTAAATACTCACCATCACTGGTTTCTAACGCTAATCCACCCGCTAGATTTACATCCGCATCGACATTGGCAGCAAAATCAAAGTTGTTGCTGGCTGCGTTGTTATCGCTACTTTGCATTTGTGGCGATTCCATTGGCGGTGGTGGCTCTTTAGGCGTTGGCGGCTTTTGTGGTTTACGTTCCTTTTTTTGTACCGTTTCTTCTTTTTTCAAACGGACAAAATCTAACACATTCCCTTTGGCAGGCTCCGTCATGGCGCCTTCACCACCGGTGATCAATGCCTGCATACCTAAAAACAGCATAAAGGTCACCACACCCGCTATAATTAACGCAAGTACATAACGCATCACTCGTTACCCTTCTTGAGCCGCTATTGAAACATCAAATACACCCGCTGCACGCGAGGCATCCATCACTTTTATCAAGGTTTCTGTAGTGGCTTTTTTATCAGCCTGAATAACCACACTACCTTGTGGATTTTCAGCTTTTAAACGTTCAATGTTGGCCTGTACGGCACGTACATCTATTTGACGTTTATTGATCCAAATTTCGCCTTGATCTGAAATAGCCACTAATATGTTAGCGCGCTCTTTTTTAACAGCCGTTGCCGCTTCTGGGCGGTTTACATCAATACCGGCTTCTTTTACAAACGAGGCTGTAACAATAAAGAAAATAAGCATAATAAATACAACATCCAGCATAGGAGTCATGTTTATTTCTTCTGCTTCATCTTCTTGGAATAAATTACCTAATGGGGCTCTCATTTTATTTCTCCTAGAATAAGCGGTGATTATGTTCACCGCTTTTCAATAATTATTTAGTGGTCCAACACCATAGTGTCTTGCAACAATTCAACTTCACGCTTTGCTTTACGCTGTAAATAGGTTGAGGCAAACACCCCTGATAACGCACCGACCATTCCTGCCATTGTCGGTATGGTTGCTTTTGACACACCCGATGCCATAGAGCGTGCGCTGCCTGTACCTGTAATGGCCATTACATCAAAAACTTCTATCATCCCTGTAACTGTGCCGAGTAAACCTAATAGTGGACACAGCGCTACCATTACATTAATAAGCGGTAAGTTTGCGTTTAATCGCATACTAGCGCGTGAAACCATGGCCTGGCGTATTTGCTCTGCATTCCAGCTGTTGCGTTCACTACGAGTTTTCCACGTATTCTTAACGTCTTTTTTGTAGTGTCGATAGCCATTAAAAAAGTACATAAATCGCTCGAGTATCAATAACCACATCGCGAAAATTAACACGGCAATGACCAAGAGAACTTGGCCACCCGTGTCGAGAAAATCACGGATAGCATTGATTGAATCAATCAATAGCACCATGGTTTAGGCTCCTTTCTCGCTTCGCTCGGCAATAATACCTGCACTTTGTTCTTGTAAAATAAGTAGTAAACCTTTTGAGCGGGTATTCAATAAGGTGTATAAAAACACCGTTGGAATGGCAACCACAAGGCCTAATACGGTAGTAACTAAGGCTTGCGAAATACCACCTGCCATTAGTTTAGGGTCGCCAGTACCGAATAAAGTGATAGCTTGGAATGTATTGATCATCCCGGTTACTGTACCGAGTAAGCCCAGCAGTGGCGCTACCACAGAGATAATTTTAATAAGCGTTAAATTACGGGTGATTTTTGGCATTTCGCGTAAAATGGCTTCGCTTAACTTAAGCTCTAGAGTGTCGTACGCCACATTTGGGTATTGATCTTTCACTTTCATGACGCGCCCTAGCGGGTTATCATCACGAGCTGTATCGTCTTTTAATTGACGACGGATTTTTCCACCCATCAGCATGAGCGATACAAAACGCTCTAACGCAATTAATAACGCTAATAAACCAACGCCTAAAATAACGTAACCAACAGCACCACCTTGATGGACTTGCTCGCTGGTATCAGGAGCTTGTACTAATAAACCTAAAATTGAACCACCTGTTGGGTCAAGCGCAAACGGCACCACTCCGGTGTTTGCTTGCTGCAAATCAGCCGCGGTCGTAGTAAAGCGGCTGCTTGGTTGGCGAGTAAGTTGGCTAATGGTATTGGTGGCCGGTGTATACTCTAGGTACTGACCATCACTTATCAGGTTAAATGCACCCACACGTACCACTTCTTTTTGTACTTTATTGCCACCGTCAACAATTACATCAGTATCGAAGCGGCTTACTTTTCCTTGTTCGGTCATTTCGCGTTGTAGCTCAAACCAAACTTTTTCAATATCTTCAATAGACGCAAGCTTTGATGTTGACCCCATTTGTTGCGCCAATTCGTCCATAAAAGTACTACGCCCAGGTAACTGAGCCGATACCACCGAGGTTGCAAACTTATTGCTAGAATCTCCAGCAACTTGTTGTAGCACACCAAATAGCTCTTTTAATGAACCCATACGCTTTGATAAAGTATCGGTCAGGTTAGCCAATTTAATTTCGTTTTCTTCAAACTGCGTTTCTAAACGCTCTGACTCGCTAAGCATCTGATTTCGTTTAGCTTGGGTGTTTTTAAGCATTTGCACTTGTTCATTTTGACGTGCTGCAAATTCTTGTTCGCGTTGTTTATTTTGTTCTGATTGCGCTGATTTACCCTGCTCTAACGTTTTTAATAGAGCATCCAAATTCATTGGTTCAGCGGCACACATCGCACCTGAAAAACCTAAGCTGGCTGCAAACACGGCCATTTTTGTCATTTTCGTTAATAATTTCATGGTAAACCTCTTATTCTGCAGCATGAATTGGCAGTGTTAACATATCGGGGGCTAGTTGTTTGCGAGCAATGCGAAGCCCTTTATTAATTTGACTAATGGTTGAATCAGGCAGTGCAACAAACGACTGTGTTTTTTGATCCCAACTACCTGCTTGTTTACCATCGCGGGTAAGGTAAATGAGCTCTAAACGACCAATGCGCAGAAAGTCGACTTCACGTTCTTTATTGTCAACATCAAGCAATGCGGTATACGCTTCAATAGTGCGTCCGTAGTCAACCTCAACTTGATAAGCCTCTAAGACACGACGAAATTTTTCACTTGATGTAATATCAGCGCGTTCCATCATTGCATTTAATGATTCAAGACGCTGCTTTCGCTCTTGCTTTAAAAACGGCACGTCTAAGGCAACAAACTGTTCAAGCCCAGTGATCATACGAAGCATTAAAGGGGTTATTTGGCGCTCAATAATCGATACTTGATCCATCGATAAATTAAGCGATTCCATCTCTTCTATTTGATTACTTAACTGTTTTGTAAGCTGTGCGTTATAAACGGCTAAACCATCTATTTCTTTATTTAGGGTTTTGAATTGCTGTAAACGCCCTTGCATTGAATCTGCAATCTTGTCTATTTTTGTTTGTGATTGCGCAGCTAAATTATTAATTTCGCTGCTTTTATCAATTACCGTGTTTAAATCATTGGCGTGGACTGCTGCACTTGCGGCTACAATACCAGCTAAAATTAATGGTTTAACGCCTTTCATCGTATACACCTTTGCTCGTTAATTAGCGGATTTACTAGGGTCTGTTGACCTTTGCGGATTAAAATTTGTTCAAACTAGGGGCGGTTTAATCGCGGCGCGAGGTTTGTAACCTAGTGGGCTAAGTCAAAACCGAGCAACAAAGAGTAAATCGCCCCTAGGCAGAACCCGAAGGGCAGCGCCTGTTTGGCATTGATGCTGCGTTATCACCTATTTATGGGGAATAACCACACCACATAGGCTCTGCCTTGCCTAAATACCAAACAGACTGCTGCAAATTTAACCTTAAAAGATCAACAGACCCTAGTGTTTATTAATCGCTTTAACCTGTTTATAAAAAACAATTTAATGCGAGATAGTTTCAATGAGCGAAATTGTATAGATTAAAAATGACAAGCGTGTTGCGTAAAAAAGTCGCTTTTATGACAGCGGTAATAAATTAGCCTTATTGGCCAAATTTAAAATGCAGGGGTAATGTTTGAAGTGTAAATTTTATAAGTAAGATTGTATTTCACTTAGCGTTTGCTGCCAATCTGTGTAGTTAATAGCAATGGGGTATGCGCGATTATTGCGTATTAATACTAACGACGGAAAACCTTGAATAGGTAAACTGCGAACATAGTTAAGCTCATCATCAAAGCGACGCTTAAGTTCATTAGAGTGTAAGTATTGAGCAAATAAGCTAGCATCTAAACCAATTTTTTCGCTTAGTTTAATAAGCACGTCTTCATCCGATGGATTTTGCGCCTTTAAATAATACGCTTGTTGAATGGCGGCTATCATCTGTGGTTCTTTGTTAAAACCACGAGCAATTAAAGCGGCTCTGCATGAGGGGTAAGTAGAGCGGCGTGGTTGGCATTCTTGCCAAAAACCAAAGTTAAATTCTGTACCTAATTGGCTGCTGATTTTTTGCCATATGGCTTGTAGTTGCAACTGCATATCGGCACTCATTGGCTGGTCGCTATCAGCAGCTAAACCTCCGATTCTATATTCTATAGGCAGAATATTTGCTAGAGCCGATTCAAGTTTTTGCCACGTAGGCTTATATCCCCAGCACCAGCTACACATAGGATCATGCACATAAATAAGCTTATTGACTGACATACTCGCCATGCGCAAATATGACTTTATTGCGCCCTTGTGATTTTGCCTGATATAAATATTCATCGGCTTGTTTTAATGCACTGTCGTAGCCATCAATATGATTAGCTTGTGCAATGCCAATGCTGCAAGTTAACGATACTCGTTGTTGTTTATCAGTTAATATTACATGATGTTGCACGCATTCTCTAAAACGATTAGCCAAAATACTGGCTTCTATGGTGGTCATCTGCGGTAAAATAACCACAAACTCTTCGCCACCATAACGGGCTTTAAGGGCGGTTGCAGAAAATTGCGACTCTAATAATTTAGTAAACTCTATTAATACGGTATCGCCAAAATCATGGCCGTAGGTGTCGTTTAATTGTTTAAAGTTATCTAAATCAATAAGTAGAATAGACAGCGGCAAATAATGCGCTGGCCTTGCAGCAGCAAGCTTTAAAAAATGTGATGTAATAAAACGACGATTAGGCGCCCCTGTAAGCTGATCGGTATACGCGTATTGTTTTTGCTCTAAAGTTACATCGGCAATGGCAAGGTGGCTACGGTGACGAAAATACTCACCGATAAAAGAAAAAACCAGCACTAATGAAAACGCAGCAATAAAGCGGGTTTTTTCTACCACGCCATAAGCGACTTGGCCTATGTCTGGCCCATAAAGTAGTGCAGCACAACTCAATAACATGCTACCACTCAACCAAGCTCCAAATTTTACGCCGAGAATGGCAAATGCGGCAACAGGATAAAACATTAGCCAATATAAGGCGGTGTTTTCTTTACCGCCGGTGTATACCAATGCTAAACACATCAAAAATACAATCATCAAAGTAATTAGCGCGATAGCATTAAGCTGTTTGGTTTTTATAAAATAAACAATACACCCTACAATGGTTACATTTACTGAAACTAACGCGACAGTTAACATGGGCGCATAAACACCATGGTTTGCAATCACTAAATAAGTAATTAACACCAAGGCAATCGTTATCATGGTAAATAACGAAAACACTTGGCGCTGTCTATCAAAGCTATAAACACTGTCAATATTAATTAAACTAAGCCAGTTAGGTTTATTTATTTTTGTTTTACTGCTCATACTTTGAATTTTTTAACCATCCGCTCTAAGTCACTAAATTGATGCTTAAGCTTGGTGCACTCTTCTAAAGTAAGGTTAAGGTTAGATTGACCTTGCGTAGATAGGTCACTAATAACATGAATATCTGAGTGTAATGATTTAACAACTTGGTTTTGCTCATCAGTAGCATTAGCGACACTATGATTAGCATCCGTTATTTGTTTTATCGCACTAATTATTTGTTTCATTACATCGCCGACAGCATCCGCTTGCTGAACACTTTTTTCACTTTCTTCTAAACTGGTTTTCATCAGCTCAACGGCAGAGCTTGAACCTTTTTGCAGTTCAATCACCGTATTTTCAATTTCTTGGGTTGATTGCTGAGTTCGTTGTGCTAATTGTCTTACTTCATCGGCAACAACGGCAAACCCTCTTCCAGCTTCACCAGCACGTGCCGCTTCTATTGCCGCATTTAAAGCAAGCAAGTTAGTTTGTTCACTTACTCCTTTTATTACCGCTAGAACATTACCGATGTTGGCAGTATGTGAATCTAAACTATTAATTGTTTCTTGTGCTTGCTCTATATTTTGCGAAAGTTGATGAATGCTCGATACGTTATTCGTTAGTGTTTGCTGATTTTTAGCGCAATATTGATCAGCATCTTTAGCAAGTGTTGAGGCATTACTTGCACTAGTTGAAATTTCTGTTGCGGTGGCTGAAAACTGGTTAATTGCCGATGCCACACTATTAGTACGTTCACTTTGGTCGTCGTACATAGTTAATGTTGAATCTGTTTGGGTAACAAGTTTAGCAACCGCGGTTTCTAGCAACTGTGTTGAAGACTTAACTTGAACAATTGAATTTTGAATTTTTTCTATAAAAATATTAAATGAATTACTTAACTGACCAAATTCATCATCATTTTCTACACTGAGGCGACGAGTTAAATCACCTTCACCTTGGGCTATATCTCTAATAGCATCATTAAGACGATACATAGGTCGCATTAAATAACGCAGTAAAAACTCCAGTGATGCAACAATCACTAAAATACCTATAATTAAAAAGACAATTGCCTTTTGACCAAACGAAGAAACACTTGAATACGCTTTATCTTTATTGACTACAACACCCAGATACCAATCAACATTTTCAATACCACGAATCTTAGTAAAGGATACCAGCGAGGTTTCACCCGCTACTTGATACTCTGTAAACTCTCTTGCTAACGGTACATTTTTACCAATCAAATCTGCGACTTTTTTTGAATTTAATTTACTATCAGGGTGACTTAATATTTGCCCTTTATTATCAAGTAAGAAGCCATAACCGAGTCCCAAGAAATCAATATCGCCAATAATTTCAGCGATGGTTTGCATATCAATATCTGCTCCCGCTACCCCTTTAAATTGACCATTACTATTAATAGGCGCAACGGCTGAAATTGTCAGTTCGTTGGTGGTCACATCAATATAAGGGGTTGTAAAAGCCGTTGTTGTTTTATTTTCTACTAATTTATACCAAGGGCGACTTGTAGCATCAAAATCGCTGGGGAGCACAACACTTTGATCATTTAAAATAAATGTCCCCGATGATTTACCTATGTAGGTATTTTTAAAATCCCCGGCAAGCTCAGCGGTATTTAATTGCGAAAGCGTTAAAGACTTCGTATCGTTATCTTGATATGTTTTTGCGATAGAGATCACAATCGCCAATTTATTATTGAGCCAACTTGCGATGTTTTTAGAAACCGATTCTGAGTTTTGCTCTAGCACCAGCGACAATTGCTCTTGAGTTTGATGACGCATTGAAAAATAGTTATTAATAGTGAAAACACCTAACACTAAAACTAACACTAATGACGCAGCGATGGTGATTTTGGAGGTGAATTTTAGCGAGCTAAACATAAGTACCTTAAGAATTAATCATTATTACCACTGCCTTTTTAACAAATTTTTAACTGAAAGTCTTAGCAAATATTGTTCAGGCGAGGTTAATAATTAAAAATAATAATAAATAATGAGATTTAAAATCCAAAAAGAACGGTATTTGGTTAAATCTTAAACTTATAACAAGTTGTAATTTAATCTATATAAGCTTAGCTTTGTTGCTGGCATTGACTAATTATAGGTAACTGTCGCAGAACCTTCATCTGTGGATCGATAACGATAATGTCGCTTTTTTTGGCATTGATAGTGATCAGTCCATCCACTGGAGTGTGAGTTGTCAACTTCCCGTTTATAGAAATAGGAACCGGCATTTTAAACGCTGCGCCGTCTTTTTCACTGTTACTCCAGCTTAAATAAGCGACTGTATTGGTACGCTCCATGGTTAAACTTGGTAACGCGGCTTGCTTTAGATACACATCAAATAACCACGTATAATCATCGCCCGTGATCCGATTAATAATATCAATAAACTCTTGGCTGCTGCGATAACGCGACTCTATTGGATAACTCAAATTAGTTGTTTTCGCTTGACCATATACTAACTCTCGGGCTGCTTGCCAAAAAAGCTCGTCTCCAATTAGCCAGCGCAAGGTATGCAGCGTCCATCCACCTTTACCATAAATATCTGCATTAAATGCTTCTTTGGAAGTAACGTCGCCTTGTTTTACAATCGGCTGGCAGTTTTTTAATCCTAAATACGCGGTGTACATGGCGTGGTTATAAGCAGCCTCACCAAATTTAAATAAGCTATAAGCAGGCTGCATATAAAAACCAAAACCTTCGTGTAACCATGCATCATTGAGCTTTTCATGAGTCATTAAATTACCAAACCACTCATGAGCCAATTCGTGCTGAATAAGCCAGTCATAACCACTTGGATCGCGCGTATAACCTTTACCATAAGCGTTAATTGTTTGATGTTCCATACCCAGATGCGGTGCTTCTACAAAGCCTAATTTTTGCATTCCCCAAGGGTAAGGCCCTAATACAGATTCAAAAAATGCGAGCTGTTGATACACATCATCTTTGAGTAGCTTACGGGCTTTGTGACTGTTTTCAGGTAGAGCCCAAAACTCAACAGGTACCTGCGTACCATTAATACTTTTATAGTGTTGTTGAATACGTTCGAAGGGGCCAATATTTAATGCAATATTGTAATCACTGGCAGGCTCAGATAAAAACCAATCAAATTCAGTTGTGTTATTTTTTAATGGCATTATTTTTTTAAGCACACCATTACTAGCAACACTTAAACCCGTTGGCACTGTGACGCGAATACGCATACTGTCGGCTTTATCGCTAAAGTGATCTTTACAAGGCCAAAATAAATCACAGCCCTCGCCTTGTACTGCCGTCGCTATCCAAGGCTCACCTTGTGCTGTATGACTAAATACAAAGCCACCACTCCACGGAGGGTTAATAGCTTCATGGGGATACCCCGAATAACTTATGGCAACTTCAACAACTTCACCTGGGTATTTAGTTTCATACAAATCAATAATAATAACGCCATGCTGATGGCTAAAATTAGCTGCTTGCTTAGCAACAGTAACGTATTCAATAGAAAAACGGCTATCGAGCTTGAGTTCGACTTGTTGCGTTTGTTTCAGCACTCGAAACATGGTTTTACCTGTGCCGGAAATCTGTTTGTTGCTGGGAAGGACTGCTAACTGTAAATCGTAAAAAATAACATCTGTGGTTTGGGCTATCGCAGATAACGTCTCACCGGTGCTTGCTACTTGCGGATCTAAAGCTGCAGGCTTTGAGTAGCAGCCTGTTAACGTAATGCTTAGTAACATTAGCCAACAGCAGCGAAACAAGTAGCATACTCGGTGCATAAAATGTAAACCTCGTAGTTATAATTTTTTCATTATAATTACATACTTTTACATTTATAGAGTTAAAAAAAGACGAACTGCTTATTTTTCAAGTTAATCAGTTACTTTTTTTTACATTTAACTAGGGTCTGTTGACCATTGCGGATTAATGCTTTTTCAAACTAGGGGGCAATTTAATCGCGGCGCGAAGTTTTAACCTAGTGGGCTAGATAAATGCACCTAGGTTATTCTACTGGCATACATCTATATAAGAAGAATTAAAAACCGAGCAAAGCTTCCTCGTCCTGTTCACGCTTAAATTGTTTATAGATTAAGGTTGTTTTTGCCATTTCATTTTATTATTAGTATCGCGTGAGGAAATAATGGTTTCATCACTGCTTTGAATTCCGCCCAATTTAGAGAGTCGGTCATAAAGTACAACATTACAGGTTGCCGCTAAATTCATACAGCCGATAGTAGGAATATACACCACTTCGTCGCACCATTTTAAAACATCTTTAGGCACAGAGCCGTCTTCTGGACCAAATACATAAAATGCGTTTTCAGGGTGGGTAAACTCAGGCAAGGGTGTAGCACCTTCAATTAACTCTATTACCACTACTTTAGCGCCTTGAGGCTTAATTGATGCTAAATTGTCGGTGGCGGTTAATGGAATACGTTGCACCACGTTTTTAGTATCAGTATGAAATTTTTGTGCGTTTAGATAACGGTTGCCAGTAAAAAACACCTGCTTTGCGTCATAACAACCTGCTGCACGTAACACCCCGCCCACGTTGGTCGGGCTTTTTGGGTTAATTAAACCAATACTTGCTTGTAGCTTACTCACTCGTTGCAATCCTTAGTTGGCCACTCGGCAATATACAAGTCAAAATCTTCTAATTTTACATCACAATCTTTTACTGTTTTGTCTTTAACAGAAATGTTTAGCTCGTGCATTTTAGTTTTATCGCCGTTATTAAGTAACGGATGCCACGTTGCTAAGCCACGCCCTTCATGAAGTCGGCGATAGCTGCAGCTTTGTGGCATAAAAAAGATGTCTTTTAGGTTTTCTTTAGTAAGCTTAACGCACGAAGGGACTAAGGTTTGGCGGTTTTCGTATTCACTACAGCCACAGGTATTGTTATCAAGGTATTGGCAAACAATATTAGTGAATATAAGTTGTTCGCCTTCTCTTAACTGGTCGGTGGCAGTAAAGTCATCTTCGTCTTCACTGTCAATAAAGGTGTTTAAACAACACTTTCCACATCCATCACAAATGGCTTCCCATTCTTGTTGGTTCATTTCATTGAGACTTTTACTAAGCCAAAATTGGGTATTTGCTAATTGTTGATCAAACATGGTGTTCTCGCCCCTTTTAAGAGCGCGCATTCTAACGTATTGCAGCAAAGCGCGCAAAGCCAATCCCTAATAACAGTATGGCTTCGCGCGATTTTATTACTGCTGAGACTTAACCCAACGTTTAATTTTTTGCTCAAGAATAGGCATAGGTAATGCGCCATCTATTAATATTTGCGTATGAAACGCTTTAGTATCAAATTGCTCACCTAATTGCTGGTGGGCGAAATCTCTGAGCTGTTTAATTTTAAACTCGCCCAATTTGTACGATAATGCTTGCCCTGGCCATGCAATATAACGCTCCACTTCAGCAATAACATCACTTTTTGCCATTGAGGAATTTGCTAACATGTAGTCAATACCTTGTTGACGTGTCCAACCTTTAGCATGAAAGCCTGTATCAAGCACTAAACGCATAGCTCTTAGCTGCTCATCGTTAAGACGCCCATACCACATATACGGATCGGTAAATAAGCCAAGCTCTTTGCCTAAGCTTTCTGCGTATAATGCCCAGCCCTCAGCAAACACCGTGTAGCCGCCAAATTTACGAAAATCGGGCAAGCTTTCCACTTCTTGTTGCAGTGCAATTTGAAAGTGATGACCTGGAGCGGCTTCATGAATAGACAGCGTTTCGAGTAAAAACTTAGGTTGTGCTTTTAAGTTATAAGTATTGATATAAAATATGCCTGGGCGCGAGCCATCAGGAGCGGGCCCCGCATACGACGCTCCCGCAGCCGATTGGGCTCGATAGGCTTCAACAGCTTTTACAACATAAGGTGCCTTAGGCTCAATATTAAATAACTTTGGTAAGCGAGCGTCTATTTTTAGTTTAATTTGTTCATAGGCGGCAATTAACTCATCAGCCGTTTTGTAATAAAACTCATCTGAGTCGCGTAAGTGATTAAAAAAGGCCGATAAATCGCCTTCAAATCCAACAGTGTTTTTAACCGTTTTCATTTCACTTAAAATTCGAGCCACTTCACTTAAGCCAATCTCATGAATTTCATCAGCAGATAAGCTTAACGTGGTGTTTTTCTTTATTTGGTATTCGTACCACGCTTTACCGTTAGGTAAATCAGCATAACCAACAGAATCGCGAGCATGAGGTATGTAATTGTTGGCTAAAAAGTCGCTCATACGCTGATAAGCAGGCACTAATTTATCCAAAATCAGTGTTATATACTGCGCTTTTAGCTGTTGCTTTTCATCAGCTGAAAATGAATCGGGCATGGCTTTAATGGGCGAGTAAAAAAGAGAATCTTCTGCGTTAGTAACAACATGCGCTTTAAATTGCGGGAGTAATTTTTTTGCTAATGGCATAGGCAATACCACACCCTGTTTAACACCTTGTGCCATAGATTGTTCAACACTTGCAAGCCATTTAACGAAACCTTCGGCACGCTTGATAAATTTTTCGTAGTCGGCAACGGTATTAAAAGGCTGAGCACTTTGCCCTGAACCAAATCCGGCGAAGGTATTATGCGCACCCGACATTTGATTTATCGGTAACAAATAATCTTTATATTGCATACCCTCAAGTTTAAGAGCTAAATCGCGCGATAACACTTCAAAGTTGAGCAGCGCCTGACCGGTGAGTTGGGATTGATCAATGAGCGTTAAGCGTTGTTGATATTTTTTATAAAATGCGGCTTTTTTATCGCGATTAAGCTGCGATATCTCAGGCAAAAATTGATCATCAAATTCATGGCGGCCATTATAGGTAGCGCTTAATGGATTAAAATCCAATGATTCGTCATAGTACTGAGCAACGAGCACATCTAATTGCTGCTCGGCTGATAATTCGCTTATGACAGTTGCGACTGACTGATTTGTGTTTAATTGCGAGCTGGTGCTCATACAACCACTTAAGGCAAACATAACGCTACTGGCAACCAGTGCTATTTTAATAACTTTCATAAATTCCCTTGTTAGTTTTTACCCGCCAATTATGCGGTTTTAAATGGCTTAAATAAAGCAATTGAGGTGAGTGCTGTTCGTCGCTATATTATTTACTCAGTAGCTTATGGTTGCTACATTCAAATGAATGAAAATAATTATAATGATTATCCATGAAAAAACATTTACTGACTGCATCAATCGCATTTCTGAGCTTAACCAGCGCAAGTACACTAGCCACAACCTATATATCAGCCAAAGCTTTGCTTGATGTAGAAACTGGCGAGCTTAAAGCTAATCCGTTGATTGCCATAGATAACGGTGTTATTAGCCAAATTCAATTTAATAAAAAGCCCAAGCTTAGCAGTAATGATGAACTAATAAACCTACCCACACTCACCCTAATGCCAGGATTAATGGACATGCATGTGCATTTAACCAGCGATCCAACAGTGTCTCGTAGTGAGCGTTTAGGCCAATCAGTTCCGCGTATGGCCATTAAAGCCAGCTATTTTGCTAAGCAAACCTTACAAGCAGGCTTTACCACAGTACGTAACTTAGGTGCTGAAGGCTACAGTGTTATTGCGGTACGAGACGGTATTAATGCAGGCGATATTATCGGCCCACGCATTTGGGCTGCTGGCCCTTCATTGAGCATTACTGGTGGGCACTGCGATAATAATCGCTTACCTCCAGAGATGAAATATACTGCCACCGGCGTTGCGGATGGCCCGTGGGCTGTGCGTATTAAAGTGCGTGAAAATATTAAATATGGCGCCAATGCAATAAAACTCTGCGCCACGGGTGGGGTATTTTCTAAAGGAACAAAAGTAGGCATACAGCAATACGCCTTTGAAGAAATGAAAGCCATAGTTGATGAAGCACACATGCGTGAATTACCTGTTGCCGCTCACGCACATGGAACTAACGGCATTAAAACGGCCATTAAAGCCGGTGTAGATAGTGTTGAGCACGCTAGCTTTTTAGACGATGAAGCAATTGCGCTTGCAAAAGAGTACGGCACTTGGTTATCGATGGATATTTATAATACCGAATATACGCTGAGCTTTGGTGAGCAAAATGGCGTTGATAAAGAAAACCTAAATAAAGAACGCCTTGTATCAAAAAAACAACGCGATAGTTTTAAACGCGCTGTTGAGGCGGGTGTCAATATGGTGTTTGGTACCGACGCAGCTATTTATCCGCATGGTGATAATGCTAAACAGTTTTCCCGTATGGTTGAATTTGGTATGAGTGAATTACAAGCAATTCAAGCCGCAACCATTAACAGTGCTAAATTATTAAAGGCTGATAAACAGCTGGGTCAAATTAAAACCGGTTTTGTAGCTGATATTATAGCGGTAGACGCGAATCCACTGAAAAACATTTCTACGCTAGAGCGTATTCCTTTTGTAATGAAAGCCGGTGTCGTTTACAAGCAGTAAACCCAATACATCTTTATAAGGTTGAGCTTAGCTCAACCTTAACAATCTTTTAGCCAATGTAGCTAAACTGCCCATTTAATCGTCAATACTTTATTAAAATTCTCTCTTAGTTAGGCCAACTTACTCGTGCTATATCCCGTTAACGACTTTAATTTGCTTATTTTTAGAACGCCATGCTCAATAAGCAAGCAAACAACTCATAAATAACAAAAAAAATGAACTTTTTATTTAAATTTAAAATGATAACCATTATCATTCGCGCAAATTAACAAATGCGAATGGTTATCAGTTTATGAAAAGGGTTCAATATTCTCTTCTGTCTTTGGCGTGTTTAAACGCAAATTTAGCAATAGCAAGCGAGTCACAAGTTAATTCAGATATTGAAAGAATTAGCGTTTACGAGCAACAAAACCGAGTGGTGATGAGTTCAGGTTTAGCCACTAAATCAGATATGTCACTTATGGAAACCCCTGCACCCGTGGTCATTGTTGATAAAGCGCTGATTGAATCACAAGGTATTGATAGTCTTCAGGATGTGATCCGCAATGTGAGTGGCTTAACTCAAGCGGGGAATAACTATGGCATTGGTGATAACTTAGTTATTCGTGGCTTGGGCGCTAATTACACTTATGATGGCATGTATGGCGGCGCAGGCTTAGGCAATACATTTAACCCTACTCGTTCTTTAACCAATGTTGAATCGATCGAAGTGTTAAAGGGCCCTGCAACTGGCTTATATGGTATGGGTAGTGCCGGTGGTGTGATCAATCTCATTGAAAAGAAACCCCAATTTAACGAGCAACATACGCTAGAAATGGATATCGGTCAGTGGGATAGTTATTCACTAGCACTCGATAGCACCAATGCAATAACCGATGATTTAGCTTATCGGGTAATGGTCAAAACCGCCTCTAGCGATGGCTTTCGTGATTTAAAAGAGCAGCGCGATGAAATTTATTCGTCTTTAAAATATGTGCTTAATGACCAGCAATCTTTTGTATTGTCTGGGGCATATATTAAAGATGCTATTGCAGTGGATTCTATTGGCCACCCTATTCGTATTTTTAACAGTAAATCGGTTAACGGTTTAACTGCAGGAGAAGTATCAGGCGCCGATTTAGTTAATGACCCTACAGCAAGTGGGTTACAATTGAGTGAAGCACAACGAAATGAACTCGCTAACTCTTTGGCAAGCAATGATGGCTTAACACCCTTTAACTTTGGTACCAATGGCATAATATCACCGATGGCAAAGGATAACGAAGGTGAAGAGCTGCGTTTTAAATTAGCGCACAATTACTACATTAGTGATGATTTATTTTTAAATCAACAGCTACAGTACCGTAATTACACTTCTAGCTTTGCCCGCCAAACAGGTGCTTATAATTATGTGTATTGGAACCGACGCGGTGTAATTAACCAAGATCCACGCGCACCGTTAGTTGTTGATAATGTATTACACCCATTTGCGGCCAGACGCCAAGAATATCGCCAAGTAGAAGCAGATGAGAAATCATGGCAATACTTTTTAGATTTACGTTATGACTTTATGCTGGGCAATATAGAAAACGAATTACTGGTTAATGCCAACTACGAAGACCGAGATATTCGTTTTAAACAATACTCCATTTATGATGCCGATAAGGTTATTAAAAACAGAGACGGTGAAGTGATTTACCAAGGTGCACTACCGTACATTTTTGATATGCGTCAACCAAATTGGCCGACAGGTGAATTTGCTGATTATGATCCGCTTAAAACCAGTGATTACAATAAAAAAGTACAAGCTTGGGGCGTAGGCCTTCAGCATGTTGCTTATATTAATGACAAAATCACCACTCGTATTGGGGTTGCTCACAATCGTATTAAACAAAGTTACGAGCACTTTGGAGTTGATCCACGTTATAGCCAAAGCCGCGCAAATCCAACGCCTGAAGCAAACACATCAGACAGTGGTTTAACATATAACTTAGGTGCTACTTATCAAGTAAACGCTGATATGGCTTTGTTTTTAAATCACTCAAAAGGACGCACTGCTTACAGTGTTCTTGGCTCTGTTGCTGGTAATGAAGCTGATAGAGAAGACTCAGAATCAGTGAGTAACGATTTAGGCTTTCGATTTAAGGCATTTGATGACCAATTATTGGCATCTATTGTGGTATTTGAAAGTGCCCGCACTAATTTAGAATACGCCAACCCTCTTTATGAAGCCGGTGTGTCAGCACCTAACGTAGTAGAGAGCTTTTTTGATGGCGAAGAACAAACAAAAGGTGTAGAAATTGATTTAAATGCGTATTTGAACGATCAATGGAAAGTTAATATTAACGGTGTTTATCAAGACGCCCGCGATAAAACCAACCCAAACAGCTCAAGTTTTGATACCCGCCAAAAAGGGGTGCCTTATGTAACGGCAAGTTCATGGGTTACTTACTCAGCCGCGTTGTTTGAATTACCTCACGCAGTAGATTTAAGCGCAGGCTTAACATTTGTTGATAAACGCAGTACTAACTCAAGTTCATTCGGTATTGATAATGGCTACGTAACCGCTTATACCGTATATGATACTGCCGTTAGCTATAAAGCTGATAACTGGCAAATGCAGTTAAACATTAATAACCTGTTTAATAAAAACTATTACTCTAAAGCCATGTTTTTAGGGGGAATGCCAGGTGAAGAACGTAATGCAAAGCTAAGCTTTAGCTATACGCTATAGTTAAAAAAAGCGCACAAACCGAGTTGGTTTGTGCGCATTCATATTTTATTAAATTGTAACAACTATGCGGCCGTTTATTTCACCTTTAAGCATGTCATCAAAAATTTCATTAATATCTTCAAGTTTTTTCTCTTCAATGATGGCTTTTACTTTACCTTGTGCGGCAAATTCAAGGCATTCTTGTAAATCTTTACGCGTACCTACAATAGAACCTACTACTGATACACCATTCAGTACGGTGTCAAAAATTGGCAGTGGCATATCCTCTGGTGGCAAACCAACTAATACACATTTGCCCCCACGGCGAACACTTTTATATGCTTGTTCAAACCCTGGTTTTGATACTGCGGTACAAACAACAGCATGCGCGCCACCTACTTTCTCAAAAATAGCTTCACTGGGCACCACTTCTTTAAAATCAAGTGTAATATCAGCACCTAACTCTTTAGCTAGCGCCATTTTCTGTTTGCCAGTATCAACAGCAATTACATTAAAGCCCATTGCTTTTGCATATTGCACCGCTAAGTGCCCTAAACCACCCACACCCACAATAGCAACCCATTGACCTGGTTTAGCGCCAGACACTTTTAATGCTTTGTACGTTGTTACGCCGGCACAAAATAACGGGGCAGCTTCAGCAAAACCTAAGCCTTCTGGTATTTTGATGATGTAGTCACCATGTGCTAAACAATATTCTGCATACCCACCGTCAATAGAGTAACCAGTGTTATGTTGCGATAAACAAAGGGTTTCGCGTCCATCTAAACAAAACTCACAATGGCCACACGCACTGTAAAGCCATGGTACGCCTACTCTATCGCCCACTTCTAAGTGCTTAATATTACTGCCTAGTTTTTCTATTACGCCTACACCTTCATGCCCTGGTACTAAAGGCATTTTTGGTTTTACTGGCCAATCACCATGACACGCATGTAAATCGGTGTGACACACACCACAAGCGGCTATTTTTACCAGCACATCGTTAGGACCTACTTCTGGGATAGGTAAATCGGTGATCGCTAACTTGCCTTTGTATTCTGTATTAATTGCTGCTTTCATAGTCATTCCATCGTTTATAAAAAATTATGCTATTTAACATGGGTGTTAAACAACAATGTCATGTTGCATACCCGCAACATACCTCACTATAAATGCTTAAATATTAATCTATATCAATCATTAGTCGTAAAACGTAGTTTTTTATCCCAGCTTAAGTCTTGCCATACTTAACCAGCGTGCTAGCATAGATTTCATTTATTTTTGAAACTTGTAACAATGACATTATCAGAAAAAAACTTTGCCTTTGTAATGCATTGTGGTGAGATGGGCAGCCGCTGGGGATTTAACCGCACCATTGGCCAAATGTGTGGATTATTGATTATTACTAAAGACCCCATGACAGCAAACCAAATTGCCGAGGCACTGAGTATCTCGCGCGGCAACGTCAGCATGGGAATTAAAGAGTTACAATCTTGGCAGCTGATCAAAGTAATGCATATCCCAGGGGATCGAAAAGAGTACTATGCCCCTGCAGGCGATATTTGGGATATGGCAAATCGCGTATTTGAAGAGCGCAAAAAGCGTGAAGTTGAGCCTACACTGAGCTTACTTAGAGATAATTTACTGGACGAAGCAATTAACGACGATGAAATCTATGCTCAAAAGCAAATGGGCGAAATCCATAACCTACTTGAAACAGTGACTAAATGGTCGTCAGAATTACAACGTTTAACCCCGGAGCAGCTTAACAAACTAATGAAGCTAGGTTCAGGGATTGGCAAAGTCATTGACCTAAAAGATAAAATATTTAAAAAAGAAATTTAGTTGATAGGTCACTCACAAAAAAGCCGCAATTTGCGGCTTTTTTGTTATTCACTTTAGCTTAAATTTTTGGGTAAGCTATTCTGTCTGACAAATAGCCCACGCTGGTTGCAAAGTAATATGACCGATTCCAATGCATAAATACCTTGTAGTTATCGTATGCTAAATACATGCGCCCGTTTACATCATCAGGCATCACTAATGCAGCATCTACAGCAACATTAGGTAAATCGCTGCCATCAGCACGACGAACCCCTAATGCTTGCCAATCAGCGAGTGAACGCTCTGAATTGTTCCAATATTCAAGCCATTGCTTACGTGTTTTAGTACCGCGCTTTAATATATATTGTTTATCAAAATCAGCAGGTAATTGAACTTGGCGACCCCAAGTTAAGTTGTCATTCCAGCCCTCTTGCTTTAAATAATTAGCAATAGAGGCAAACGCATCTTCTTTTGTTGTCCAAATATCTTTGCGGCCATCATTGTTATAATCAACGGCATAGGCATTAAATGAGGTTGGCATAAATTGAGTTTGCCCCATTGCCCCTGCCCATGAGCCTTTAAATTTATCAAGCGTGATATGCCCCGACTTTAATATATCCAGTGCTGCCCACAATTGGCGTTTGTATAACGCTTCACGGCGTCCATCAAATGCCAGTGTTACCAATGAAGAAATCACGTTGTGGCCACCTTGAATAGCACCAAAGTTACTTTCTAAGCCCCAAATAGCCACTATAAAGCGTGCTTGAACACCAAAGTCTTTTGCAACCTTCTCTAAAACGTCTTGATTTTCTTTATACAATTCACGCGCGCGATCAATTTTCCATTGCGGCACACGTTTTGGTAAATATGTTTCGAGTGTTTCTTTTACTTCTGGCTGATTTTTATCGGCAGAAATCACTTTTTCTTTGTAAACAGCGCTAGCAAATGCTTGCTCAATTAACTGAGTGTCGTAGCCTTTAGCTATTGCCTCTTGCTTTAAATTAGTAAGGTATTGTTGAAACTCAGCTTGGGTTTTTGCCATCACCGATGAGCTTAAACAGATACCACACAATACAACTGCTAATTTTTTAATCACTATCTGCTCCATTTTGTTTTCTTAATTGACTTAGCAAGTTTTCCTCTGGTGGCGGAATTTGTAAATAATAGCCTTGGTCGCTAAGCGACTGTTTTAAAGTGTCTAAATCCGCTACGCCTAATTGAGTACGCTTAGCTAAGTTAATGATCATCACATACTGTGGTTGACCAAACATGGTCATTAAAGGTTCCGGAACTTTACTAAAATCGTCTCTTTTTTCAATAAATAAGAAAGTATCTGCTTTTTTCTTACTTTTATATACCGCAGTTAGCATTATGGCCCTATAAAATCTTGCTTAACAGTGCTACACACTATAACATGGCAATAATAATAAGTTATAAAAATTAGAGTGAAAACTACAATAAACGCCTTGTTCAGCCTAGGTTTATATAAAAATTTCACACTAATCAGACAATCCAGTTGAGCATCTATGTCGGACCAAATTTTTGAGCTAAAGGGCAATCTTTTTACCTTATCAGTTTTACATCTTTATAGTACTGATATTCCCCTTTTAGCAGAACAACTGTATATAAAAATAGCCCAAGCCCCAAAATTCTTTGAGGGTGCCCCCATTGTTGTCAATTTAATTGAAGTAAAAAATAATCCTATTGATTTTGTTCACTTAAAATCACTCATCGAACGAATGAGTTTTAATGCTGTGGGTGTATGTAATGGTTCTGATGAGCAGCACAAACAAGCGAAAGCTGCTGGTTTGTCTGTTTTAAACTATTCACAAGACGTTAAGACTGAACCCGCAAGAGTAGAGCCTAATACGTCAGTGGTTGAAAAAACCGTATATTTACCAGCACAAATTATTAATGGTGCGGTTCGCTCAGGCCAACAAGTTTATGCCAAAGACCGCGATTTGGTGGTGTTAGGCGCAGTAAGCCATGGTGCAGAAGTAATTGCTGATGGCAATGTACATATTTATGGAACCCTACGCGGCCGTGCAATTGCCGGTGCAAAAGGGCTCGAAAACGCATACATTTTTTGTAATAAATTAGAAGCAGAACTCGTTTCAATCAATGGTAATTACTGGATCAGTGACTCACTGCAAGGTGAACACTGGGGTAACGCAGTTCAAATACAACAAAAAAATGAATCTTTAGAAATTTCAGCTTTGGTTAAAGGATAAATCTCATGGCAAAAATAATTGTCGTTACCTCGGGTAAAGGGGGTGTTGGTAAAACAACATCAAGCGCAGCAATTGGCACAGGCTTAGCATTAAAAGGCTATAAGACTGTTATCATCGATTTTGATATCGGCCTACGAAACTTAGACCTTATTATGGGTTGTGAACGTCGTGTAGTGTATGACTTCGTTAATGTAATCAATGGCGAAGCCAACCTTAACCAAGCACTCATAAAAGACAAACGTGTAGAGAAGTTATTTTTACTTCCTGCATCGCAAACACGCGATAAAGACGCGTTGACACGTGAAGGCGTTGAACGTGTTCTAAACGAGTTAAAAGAAGACTTTGACTACATAGTCTGTGATTCTCCAGCGGGTATTGAAGCCGGTGCCATGATGGCCATGTACTTCGCTGATGAAGCGATTGTAACTACCAACCCAGAAGTATCGTCAGTAAGAGACTCTGACCGTATACTAGGTATTTTACACAGCAAATCTAAACGTGCCGAAGAAGGTTTGGAAAACATTAAAGAGCATTTGCTAATAACACGCTATAATCCAGATCGTGTATCAAAAGGTGAAATGCTATCTGTTGAAGATATCCAGGACATTCTAGCCATCGATTTGCTAGGTGTCATTCCTGAATCTCAAGCAGTACTTAGTGCATCAAACTCTGGACAACCCGTTATTCTTGATAGCGAATCAGACGCAGGCCAAGCTTATGCTGATGCGATCAGTCGTTTATTAGGCGAAACAGTTGAATTCAGATTTTTAGATGTAGAGAAAAAGGGTTTATTCAAACGGATATTTGGAGGTTAATGTGTCTTTACTTGACTACTTCCGCTCAGAAAAGAAAAACAGTGCGTCATTAGCAAAAGAGCGATTGCAGATCATTGTCGCGCACGAACGTTCTCAGCGAGGCACACCTGATTACTTGCCACAATTAAAGCAAGATATATTAGATGTCATTCGTAAGTACGTAAATGTAGGCGCTGATGCAGTTCAAGTTCAGTTTGATCAAAATGAAGACGATTTAGCCGTTCTAGAGCTCAATGTCACATTACCTGACGAAGAAAAGAAATAAAAACAAGGGCGCTAAGCGCCCTTTTTATTTGTTTGTAATTCGCCTATTAGGCTTTAATTATCCCACTCTTTAAGCGCATCTTTAACAAAATCATATCGCCATGAGCTCAGTAAATCTGGCTTTATGTGCTTTGATTTTTGCTCATCAGTTAACTTCCAGTTCCAACTTATAAGCTGATTCACTTGCTTTTTCGAGGCCATAACGTCTTCAGGTATGTTGTGCTCTTTAGCTACTTTTGTAATTTTTTGTTTAATTTCTTTTGCTACTTTTTTGTAAGTAGGAAAATCAATTAAGCGCTTTAGTACCTGTGGGTGCTGATCAGCTGGAACAGCTTTAGCTTGCTCAATACACTTTAAAATTTCCACCCCAGAACGGTTTACTTCAATGGGCTCGACACCTGGAATTTGTCTTAGAGCATTTAAACTTGACGGGCCTCGTTTAGCGATTTCTGTCATATTGTGCTCTTTAAGAACGAAATTAAGCGCGAGATTTTTACGAATTGCTTTATTTCTTCGCCACACGGCTAACTCTTTAAGTACCGCTAACTCATGCGGCTTAAGCTGCCATGCATTTTTAATTTCTTTATAAAGCAGTTCATCTGGTGTTTGAAAAGCACGCTTGTTTGCCACTAATTCACTTTCATTAATAACGATATCGAATAAATCGGCCGCTTTAATGCTGTCTATAATTAACTCAAAACAAGGCAGTAAATGAAACGTATCAGCCGCGGCGTATTCAAGCTGCTTTTGAGTAAGAGGTCGTTGTAACCAATTAGTACGTGATTCACTTTTATCAATATCAATATTCAATAAGGTTTTTACCATTAGGGCAAATCCCATGCAGTTACCTTCACCTAGTAGTTGAAGTGCAAACTGGGTATCGAATAAGGGATAAGGAACGAAACCTGCGTATTTTTGAAAAACTTCAATATCTTCTGAAGGAGAATGAAGTACTTTTAACACGTTTGGATCTTTAAGTATTTGCCAAAAATCAAACAAGGAAAGCTCTGCAAGCGGGTCGATAAGTGCTAAGTGTTCGCCATCATAAACTTGAATTAGTGCAACTTCGGGATACAAAGTACGACGGCGCATAAACTCGGTATCAATAGCAAGAATGGGTTTGTTTTTTATTTGTTCTACAAACGTATTTAGCTCATTTTGGGTTTGGATCAATTGGTAGTGCACTGAGTCTCCTACAATAAAAAAGCCGACATATGCCGGCTTTTTTATAGTTGCTAATCTTTTAAGGCTCTTCTGAGAATTTTACCCACGTTAGTTTTGGGTAACTCATCCTTAAACTCAACGAGTTTAGGAACCTTATAATTAGTTAAATTATCACGACAATGTTTTATTATATCTTTTTCAGTTAAAGAAGGGTCTTTTTTCACAACAAAAACTTTAACTTGTTCACCACTAATGTCATGAGGAATACCAATTGCAGCAACTTCTAATACACCTTCGTGCATTGCAACCACTTCTTCAATCTCATTTGGGAAAACATTAAAGCCTGAAACAATAATCATGTCTTTTTTACGGTCAACAATATAGAAGAAACCTTCATCATCGTATGTCGCAATATCACCTGTTGCAAACCAGCCATCTTTTAAACATTCGGCGGTTGCGTCTGGGCGGTTATAATAACCAAGCATTACTTGCGGGCCTTTGACCCACAATTCACCTGGCTCACCTTTAGCCGCTTCTTCACCATTATCAAGCATTAATTTAATATCTGTACTTGGTGCAGGTAAACCAATAGAGCCATTATAAGCCTCTAAATCGTACGGGCTAATTGTAACTAATGGCGAACATTCTGTCAGGCCATAGCCTTCCATTAACTTACTGTTAGTGACCTTCTGCCATTTTTCTGCAACAGGGCGTTGAACAGCCATACCGCCACCCAATGACATTTTAAGGTGACTAAAGTCAAGTTCAGAGAAACCCGGAGTATTTAATAAGCCATTAAATAGAGTATTAACACCTGTAATAGCAGTAAATTTATGCTGACTAAGCTCTTTTACAAACCCTGGCATATCACGTGGATTAGTAATTAAAACGTTTAAGCCACCATATTTCATAAATGCTAAACAGTTCGCCGTTAATGCAAATATATGATAAAGCGGAAGCGCAGTAATAACCACTTCACTACCACGGTCAAGCACGTTATCTAAACAACCAGATACTTGCTCAAGGTTACCCACCATATTGCCATGGCTTAACATAGCGCCTTTTGACACACCGGTAGTTCCACCCGTGTACTGTAAAAAAGCTAAGTCGCTTAGGTTTACGTCTGGGCGTTTGTAACCGTTTGGATCTGCTTTTAATAAATCGCAGAAGTTAATCGTGTTTGGCAACGTGTAGTTCGGCACCATTTTTTTGAAATGCTTAACGACAAAATTAACTAAATGCTTTTTAAGGCCGCCCATCATGTCACCCACTTGTGTAACCACAATGTGTTTCACGTCGGTGTTAGGCAGCGCTTTTTCAAGCGTGACAGCAAAGTTAGCCAGTATAAATATTGCTGATGTTTCAGAGTCTTTCAGCTGGTGCTCTAGCTCGCGTACGGTGTAAAGTGGGTTAACGTTAACCACCACGCACCCTGCACGCAAAATACCTAAGATAGCAATAGGGGTTTGCAACAAGTTAGGCATCATCACAGCGACTTTATCGCCTTTTTTTAACCCTAAATCGTTTTGAATATAGGCGGCAACGCGTTTTGTTGCTGCATCTATATCGTTGTAAGACAATGTTTTACCCATATTTGTAAATGCAGGTAAATCTTTGTATTCATTAAAACTTTTTTCAAACACTTCGAGTAACGAGTTGTAGTGCTCAGGATCGATTGTTTCAGGCATACCTTCTGGGTAGCGCTTAAGCCAGATTTTTTCCACTCTTAGCCCCTGTTTATAATTATATTTTTATTAACCTTAATCTAAGTAAGGCACTTTCACAATTGAGCAAATACTCTAATCTAGAGATAATCCCACATTTATCGCTAATATACAATTAACATGCACTACTTTGCAGCATAAATGCTTGAATGTGTTCAAAACATAGCCCACTGCTTTGCATATGGCAGTGATGGCCGCCAGGCACTTCTAATACTCTCAAGTTATTGTAATAATTACTATACTTATCTAAGTTTTGTTTTACAAATGGATAACCTTTATCACCTAATATTAATTGACATGGTGCAATTAATTCTTTTATTGCACCAATACATTGCGCTTCATCAAATCGAAAACCTGAGTGATTTTTAAGCTTAGGGTCAGTCGTTAACTCAAACCCACTGTGCATTTGTTTTATGTTTCTGTCCATTAACAGCGCAATTAGTTCATCATTTAAATCTGTTGTTTTTGAACGTGCTTGATAAATTTGCTGCTTTGACGTGTATATCCTCGGTTTTTTAGTGGTTATCCGTGCTCGGTTAAGTATGGCACTTCTTAGCTGCGAAGCGACTTCATCTGCTTGGGTTGTAACGCAACCTATTCCTTCAATAAAAGAAACGGATTTAACGTATTCGCTAAAACAACTTGCAAATAAACCCGCGACCATCGCCCCCATTGAATGCCCTACCAAATGTACTTTTTTTATATTAAGCGCATTAATGAAGGCGTAAACATCATCTACATAATCTATAAAATAATAGTGAGCTTGCGTGCTTCGCCAAGATGACAGACCATGCCCTGCAAAATCAATGCAATACCATGTTTGATTTGAGGGTACATTAGTAAGCATAGGCGCAAAACTGGCACTGTTATCTAACCAACCATGAAGCGCGATAACAATCTCTTTTCCGTCTCCAAATTTAAGGCCATGTATATCTAAGTCATTAGCTTTGACAGAAAATGGTTGCAATTATTACCTCTATTTAAATTATTTTAACACGCAAAAAGCAGTTATTTTGAATGGCTTTTTCGAATTTAAAAACAAAAAATCAATCCTAAAGAATTAAAAGAAAGACAAAAAGAGCGTTATTTGTTTATTTTACATTGTAAATTTAATGCAACTTTAAATGCACAAAAGATAACCAAGTAACACCGATATAAACAAAGATTTAGCTGTTTGTTATTCATACAAAATAAATGCGTTTTTATACTACAGTTTCTTTGATATCTATTAATATTAATCTAAACTTAACGAATAACTTCAATGTATCTGCAAAAAATACCAGCCAAACACTATGAAAGGATTCTATGCGTTTATCAATAAAATAATTGTACTCATATTTGTATTTTTAAGTGCAAATTAAAATCTATAAGGTTTAATCGTGTTTAGAAACTTTACCATCGGCTCTCGTCTATCTGTTGGTTTTACAACCCTCGTAACGATAACTGTCATCATTATGTCAGCGTTTTACTTGATCAATTCCAACCAACTGAGTAGTGAAGCGGAAAAACGTGAAATGCAAAGTATTTATGATGCTGTCACCTCACAAATTAACAACCAAGCAATGTCAGCGCAAGCAATGAGTGCGATGATTGCCAGCCAGCCATCTATTAAAGAGGCCTTTGCTAGAGGTGACAGAGAGCTGCTTAGCAAACAATTGCTACCGGTTTTTAATATCCTGAATGAGCAATATGGGGTCGAACAGTTTCAATTTCACACAGCTCCTGCTACCTCTTTTTTACGCTTACACGATCCTAAAAAGTACGGAGATGATTTATCATCTAAGCGAAGTACCATTGTGGAAGTGAACCGTAAACGTCAGCCAGTCAATGGCGTTGAAGAAGGCGTTAGTGGTCTAGGAATAAGAGGTTTAGTGCCGGTAAATGCAGATGGTAAACACGTAGGATCAATTGAATTTGGTATTGATTTATCACAAAATTTTGTTGAACAATTTAGCACGGCTTTTGGTTCAAATGTAGATATTGCAATTCATACTATAAAAAACAGAACGCCAAAACTGCTTGCTTCATCATTAACTGAAAAAACGCTTATCTCAAGAAATGAGATCCTTGCTGCTTGGGATGGTAATACGGTACTAGGTCATCACAACAGTTCATCAAAACCATTAGCGACCCTTGCTAAAAGTATTAACGACTATTCAGGTAAACCCGTTGCGGTAGTTGAAATCGCGATGAACCGTAGCTTTTACGCTAATTCGGCAGCAAACACCCGCAATTTTGTGATCGTTATTGCTATTGTTGCCATAGCGCTTGCGGTGTTAATTGCTTATGGCTTATCACAAACTATTATTAGACCACTTCGCTCTACGCTTACCTCCCTTAAAGATATTTCTGAAGGTGAAGGTGATTTAACTCGCAGACTCGATGAAACAGGGCAAGATGAACTCAGCGAACTAGCTTACAGATATAACCTGTTCATTTCTAAAATTCAGGAGCTTGTTCAGCAGGTTGCAGATTCAACAAACCAAATGGCCGCTGCAACAGAAGAGCTTACCGCTGTTGCCAACGAAACCCGTCAAGGTGTAGTAACTCAGCGCGACCAAACGACACAAGTTGCAACAGCAATGACAGAAATGGCAGCGTCTATTCAAGAAATTGCTGGCAATACGCACAGTGCTGCAAGTAGCGCACAAACAACCAATGCAATTGCAGTAGAAGGTAATCGCTCCGTTGAGCGAAGTGTTAATGCGATAAACTCATTAGCCAATGAAGTTGAGCAAGCTTCGCAAACTATTCGGAATTTACAAGAGCAAAGCGGAAGTATTGAAAAAGTACTGGAAGTAATTAGAAATATTGCCGAGCAAACAAACTTGCTAGCACTAAATGCTGCTATTGAAGCTGCGCGTGCGGGTGAAGCTGGTCGAGGCTTTGCTGTGGTAGCCGACGAAGTACGTAACTTAGCGCAACGCACTCAGCAATCTACCGGTGAAATTGAACAAATGGTTGCCAACATTCAAACTGGGACTCAAGATGCTGTGGATGCAATGGAACGCAGTAGCACGAAGAGCAATGATTCGGTTACTGAAATAACGGGAACGCAAACCTCATTGAGTGAAATTAACCTTGCTGTTGAGGGAATTCACGACATGAACATTCAAGTCTCTGCCGCAGTTGAGCAACAATCACTGGCCGCAGAAGAAGTAAACCGCAGTATCACTCGCATTAATGATATTGCCGAACAAAGTGGTCAATCTGTTGAACAAACAGCACAAGCCTGCAGCGAGCTTGCTCAATTAGCCAGTGGGCTTCAAGTAATGGTGTCGCGCTTTAAAGTTTAACACCTACTTAACTTGCCTTGGGTGAAAGGTTCACTCAAGGCTGTATTACTATACCCCCTATTTGCAAACTCAGTTCAATTCCTTAAACTAATTTAGCGTACCTATTATATTGATATATCAGTAAATAATTATTTTATAGGGTAATTCATGTCGCTAATATGGAAGTATTAAGCTAAAAATAGTCAAAACCTCATACAAAACTCATTAATCATCATATATTCATTTATTTATCTTGCTATCTGTATACAATAATAGCGCTATTAAATAAAACAAGTACACTTAAAGGGTACACACAATGAAAAAACAGTTCGGATTATTAGCGCTTTTATGTACAACAACAGGAGCTTTCGCTCAAACAGCGCCTAAAAATGTTATTTATATGATTGGTGATGGCATGGGTCCCGCTTTCACAACTGCTTATCGATACTACAAAGACGACCCAACAACAAAAGAAATAGAAACTACCGTTTTCGATACCATGCTAAAAGGTATGGCACATACTTATCCAGACGACCATACCTACGTAACCGACAGCGCAGCGGGTGCAACAGCACTAAGTAGCGGTCATAAAAGTTATAATGGCGCAATTGCGGTTGATACAGCTAAAAAACCTGTTAAAACCATGTTAGAAATTGCAAAAGAGCAAGGAATGACAACAGCATTAGTGGCTACCTCACAAATAAACCATGCAACACCAGCAAGCTTTGCCGCACATAATGAATCAAGAAGAAACTACGATGATATTGCCAATGACTACATTGACAATAAAATTGCAGGTAAATTACCAGTTGATTTAATGTTAGGCGGTGGTACTCAGTACTTTATTCGTGATGACAGAAACTTAGTTGACGAGTTTAAACAAGCTGGTTATCAATACGGCGATGATATTAAAAACCTTGGTCAAATCACTCAAGTGCCTGCTATAGGTTTATATGCACCTAAAGGCTTACCATTTGCTCTTGATGAAAACCCAACAAGATTAAAGCAGTTAACTGCTAAAGCGTTTGATTTGCTTGATGGGCAAAATGATAAAGGCTTTTTTGTGATGATTGAAGGCAGCCAAATTGATTGGTGTGGCCACGCGAATGATATTGCCTGTGCAATGGCTGAAATGGACGATTTTGCTAAATCAATCGAAACGGCTAAAGCTTATGTAGATAACAACCCAGACACTATTTTAGTGATCACAGCTGATCACTCAACAGGCGGTTTAACTATTGGTGCACATGGCCAATATAAATGGGAAACAGATATCATCAAAGGTGTTAAAGCCACTGCAGGTACGTTGACTAATTTATTAATGGAGTCAGATAACCTTAAAACGGTTTGGCAGGCTAATACCAGTATTGAATTTACAGCTGAAAACGAAATTAAACTTAAGCAAGCCAAAGCTATGGGTGAGAAAACCCTAAACTTGGCCGTTAAAAGCATTATTAATGACTTAAGTTTTACTGGCTGGACAACGGGCGGTCACACAGCGTCTGATGTACAAGTATTTGCTTATGGCAAAAATAGCGATGACTTTGTTGGCTCTCAAAATAATACCGATATAGCTAAAAAATTGATTGGTTATATAGAAAAATAATCTCAGTAATGAAAATAAAAAGCCCGAATGATTCATTCGGGCTTTTTTATTTGCTGATTTTTATCAGGTTTTAACTAGGCGTATATATCAACACCAATTAAACTTTGAACTTCAGCTCTTCGCTCTAAATTAGCAAACTCAGTATAAGTCGAAATCGCTTTGCTTACTTGGGCACTGGGTTGATCGTAAATAGTTTGGCTGTATTGGGTGTCTTTGCTGTTCGCTTTTGTAAACTCTTTTGCAAGTTCAAGCCCTTCTGGGCTGCTTTTGACATAATCGGTATTAGTTTTTTGTGGTTTGGCTTGCTCTAGTACTCGTTCAGGCTGCGCCGGAACTACCGAAGTAGAACGCACCTTAGCAGGTATATCACCTGTAAAAAAACCAGAACTTATAGGTAGCGACACAGCGCTTCTCCAACCAACAACATAATTAAATTATGATTTAAAATCGCTTAATTTGCAAACAACCGTGTTTGTTTATTCACGGCCCGGTAATTTTTTCCATGTTACCGTGTCACGCACATACTTTGGTTGTGCATCACTGGCTTTTACACCCTTACCAGCAAGATACTGCGCCTCTACTAGGGCCAGCATATAGTGTGCATCCGGTAAGGTTATTGCTGGTTGTATGGTTACATTATTAAATGGCGTTAGTGCATCAGGGTAACTTTTAAAACCAGTCCCTACGGCTGCAGCATCGATGTTTGTATCTATCAAAGTTGCATCTAACAATTCAGGTTTGAATACTCGCTCTTCGCCTTTAAGTGTCATCAATCCATCTTTTGCATGGTATTGAGCAAAATATATTTCTCCCATACGCGCGTCAATACTAGAATAAACATCGTTAGCACCAAACTGTTCTAATGCCTGCTGTGCCATGACTGCTAAAGTAGATACCCCAACTAATGGTAAATTAGTTGAATACGCAAGACCTTGGGCAATGGCTACGCTTATACGCACGCCAGTAAAGCTACCTGGCCCTTGGCCAAATCCTATTACGTCTAAATCTTTTAATTTACAGCCGGCTTTACCAAGTAGCTCATCAATAAGTGGCAGAACTTTTTGGCTATGCTGCTGCGGACACTCTTCAAAATGATGAAATGTTTTACCCTGATAATGCAAAACAATAGATAATGCTTCAGTAGAGGCATCTAGGGCGAGAATGTTACTTTTGATCATTTTTGTACTCAATTAATATGTTTTAAAAATGTATTGGCATCTTCTAAGCTACGTGTACGGCGCATTGGCGGTAAACTCTTTAAAAATACTTGTCCATATTGGCGTGTTACTAAACGATTATCGCAAATCACTAGCACGCCTTTATCTTTGTTGTCTCTTATTAAGCGACCTACCCCCTGCTTTAAGGCAATCACCGCTTGAGGTAATTGAATATGCGCAAACGGGTCTTTGCCTTGCATTTGGCAATCTTGCATTTTAGCTTGTAGTAAAGGGTCATCAGGTGCAGCAAATGGCAGCTTATCTATAATAACACAGCTTAAGGTACTACCTCGTACATCAACCCCTTCCCAAAATGACGCCGTGCCCAGTAATACCGCATTACCATGGCGAGTAAATTTTTCTAGTATAATTCGTTTAGACATTTGCCCTTGCATATAAACTGGGTAGTCCATTTGCGTAGTTAAGCCCTCAGCCACTAAATGCATCATACGGTAACTGGTAAATAACACAAAACAACGCCCTTTAGCCGACTTAATAAGCTCTAAGGTTAATTTTACAATCGCATGGGGCATATTATCTTCATGCGATTGTGGTAAATAACGAGGTAAGCACAGCAACGCCTGATTCTCATAATCAAACGGGCTATCTACCATCATACTTTGCTTTGGTTTTAAGCCAAGGCTCGCATTAAAGTGGCTCAGTTCATTGTCGACCGATAACGTGGCGGAGGTAAAAACAAATCCTGAACCCGACTCTTTCATCATTAAAGCAAATTTAGCAGATACATTCAGAGGCGTAATATTAATAGTTAAATAGCGCCTCGTGGTTTCGTACCAGTAACTAAAACCTGTTTGAGCAGTATCGAATACGCGCTCTAACTGACCTTTAAAAGCCAATACTCGTTCAAACGGATGTTCTATTTTATCACTTCGCTCTAAGCATAACTTTAATACCTGATACACAAACTCTAAATCACTAATAACCCGGTGTAAGGCCGAGCAAATAAGCTTATTACTGAGCTTTTCACGCCAGTCACCTCGACTGCCATCTACTCCAAACTGCAGCCTTAAATCAGCGACACTGGTTTCAAGCTTATTTAAACTTTTGCCTAATTGCAGCATGTCTGGAATTTCAGCGCGATAAATAGCGCGCAAATCGTTAATTAAATCCACCAGCTTTTTGGTGCTCATGGTTTCGCCAAAATAGTCACTGGCAATTTCGCTTAATTGGTGAGCTTCATCAAATATGTAGGCATCGGCATTGGGCATTAGCTCTGCAAAACCAGATTCCTTTACCGCCATATCAGCAAAAAACAAATGGTGATTTATTACCACAACATCGGCATCCCCCGCTTTTAAACGCGCTTTGCGAATATAGCATTCTTGAAAGTCTGGGCACTCTTTGCCTAAGCAATTATCAGCAGTTGAGCTTACATACGGCAACACTTTGGCATCTTCTTCAATACCAATACAATCGGCTAAATCGCCGGTATGCGTTTCACTGGCAAACTTTGCAACCATAGCGAGCTGATGCATTACATCAGGGTCGTCTGTTGGTACGTGTGCCACATGTTGAGTTAGTCGATACGTACACAAATAATTGGCACGCCCTTTTAACAAGGCCGTTTTTTTAGCTGCACCTAAGGCTTTTACTAATACGGGTAAATCGCGGTGATAAAGCTGCTCTTGCAGTGCTTTAGAACCGGTTGAAATAATCGTTTTGCCCTTAGATTTAAGAGCGGGAGCTAAATAAGCAAAGGTTTTACCTGTGCCAGTGCCTGCCTCAACAACAAGTTGAGATCGGGTTTTTAATGCATCCTCAACCGCCACCGCCATATCGATTTGAGGCTGGCGTGGTGTGTATCCATCTATTGATAAAGCCAAAGGCCCGGTCGCACTAAACAGCTGTTTGATAATACCAATCACTATGTAAAAAATAATAGCGGGATTCTACGTAAGCTGTTGAGGAAGGGCAAGCCAAAGTGAGTGAGAATTTAACCAATAAAGGGGCGTTTGCCCCTGTTAATTATTCTGCATTAATAGTTAAGGTAATGCCATTTGCATTACGATAACCTTTAATATCTATGTACCATAAACCTGCTTGGGGTGCAGAGACAGTACATGTTTCTGTGTTGCCATTTTTATAAGGGCGACACACATATTGTGTATTAGATGATGGCGCATCAAAATTTAAATACAAATCAGCATCGCCAGTTCCACCTGAAATAGCAACATTTAGCGAAGAATAGCCTGCAACTAAACGTTGTTCATAACGCTGCCAATCACCAGTATTTACGCTAATGTTATCTTCTACGCGATTGATAGGCTCTAAAGCACCAGCTTGCTCAAAACTACCTATCAAAGAAATATTGTTAATTGCGCTATATGCCTCAACCATTACATAGTAAGTTCCATCATCGCTTGTAGGAATATCACAACGTTCATTACTTGTGGCAGACGTACTTTTACAATCGAAATCGCTTAATGTTGGCGCCTGATTAAACTTAACGTATAAATCGGCATCGCCATTATCACCTGAGGTTTCAAAGCTTAAATTTTGCGCTCCTTTTGGTACATTCAATGTATAGATAAGCTGCTCTTTAGCAGTGGCATTGATACCAGAAATTGGCTCACCATTTACTAACTCATTATTACTTGGCGGTGTTACATCACCAGCACTCTTTGCCAATTCAGCTACAAAGCTTACAGCTAAGTTAGCAAATTTTATTGCATGATCAGCATCGAAATTACTGTCATTTTGTGTATGAATGAGTGGATTAATATCATTCATTTTTGATTCAAACGGCATAGAGGCAGCAAAGCCTTGTTGGTACCATGAAGCATGATCGGAGCAACCATAACCACATTGGTCAAAGCCATAACTAATTTGGGGTAAGTATGTGTCTATAAGCTGCGCTAAAAACTGGTTTTGAGCATTATTTGTGTAATCCGTCATCATAATAATATCTTCGATACTGCCGTTGTTGCCGGTCATATCAAATTGCACCATACCCACTACATTTTTACCCTGCGCACGATAACTACTGGCTATATCTTTAGAGCCTCTCAGACCTACTTCCTCTGCCGCAAATGCCATAATTTTAATGGTTTTTTGTGGTTTATAATTTGTTTCAACTATCGCTTTTAAAGCTTCAGTTAACACTGCAATACCCGATGCGTTATCATCCGCGCCAGGAGAGCGTCCTTGTGCAGGATTCGCTTGGTTAATCGAGTCTAAATGGCCTCCAATAACTACAAGCTCATCTGCATTTTCAGCACCGGCAATGGTTACAATGACGGATGATTGCGCCCAGCTATGCTGATAACTTTCAATGGTTATATCACTTCGGGTAGTTGCAATTTGTTGCCAATAACTTTGCAACCATTGTGAAGCATCAACACCGGTTTGCGAGGTATAATAACGATTATTAAAGTTAGTCAGTGAATTTACTGTGCTTTGTAAGTTAATCGGACTTTGTGCATTAATTAAACTTTGTACCGTCTGCGCATTATCAATAGAATAATTGTAAGCTAATAATGCTTGGCTATCATGAACGACCGCTAATTGTTTTGCGTAATCACTCGCTTCTTCAAACGAGCTATGAGCAACAAACCCACCACAACGATTGTAGTTATGATGCATAAACTCACTCAAATTATTTACCGCGTTACTAGGTACACTGAGTAAATCAACATCAGGTATAGGGCTTGATTTTCTGTGAGAGAAAGGTATTTTTTGTAAAAATGTACCTTGTTCATGTTGATAATGCTGGGCTGCAGTTGAATCAATAGTTACCCAAATATTGTCTGGATTTTCATTTGCTAAGCAATTAAAACTCATAGTTAAAGTAGTAATAACTGCTAGTTGTTTAAAGTAATTCATAAATATTCCTTATCATTTCACTTTTATTTTAAGCATTAAAAAAAGGGGCTAAGCCCCTTTTATAACTATGCCTAATTAGCAGTTATATTGAGTGTTACACCGCTTGCTATGCTGTAGCCTCTAAGATCAATGTACCAAGTACCCGATTGCGGGTTCTCAAATGTACACTCTTCATTGTTGCCATTTTTGTAAGGTCTACATAGATAAGAAGACGTACTTGAAGGCGAACCAAAGTTTACATAAAGATCAGCATCACCACTGCCACCAGCAATACTAATATTTAAAGTGCTATACCCTGCGGATAAATCTTGAGTGAAACGACTCCAGTTATTAGTTGTCACATTAATATTAGACTCAGTTCTGTTGATAGGCGTTACCCCACCATTATCACCTGAGTAACTACCCGTTAATGATACGCCAGATATAGCATTCCATGCTTCAACCATTACATAATAAGTTCCCGCTTGTGCATTACTTATGTTACAGCTTTCTGTACTAGTAGATGTTGTGCTATTACAGTCGTAACTATTTAAGGTCGGTCGGCTGGCAAATTTAACGTATAAGTCTGCATCACCTGAACCGCCAGTAGTATTGAATTGAAGATTTGTCGCGCCAGCGGGAACATCTAAAGTAAAGAATAGTTGCTCTTTTTCAGCGCCACTGATACCCGTACGCGCTACCCCATTGGTTAATGCTTCATCGTCAGTCGGTGGTTGTGTTGTTGCACATTCACTACCTGAACTAAGATTTGAATTAACCCCAACGGCAGCTAAAGCAGCTTTAACATCATTTGGGTCATAATTTAAATCACAGGCTGCATCCATCACCCCGTTGCCGGCTAAATCCCAGCCTACACCCGCACTCCAATATAGTTGGTTGGCACGAGCCATTACGATAAAGGCTTTTTGCGTATCCCAACCTGGCGTGGTTGCTAAATTATAAAATGCCTTATTATAAACCCCTGAACTATAATGAACGTCCATACCTGAATAATAGTTGCTTTGGTTATCTATTGAACGGCCATCTTGGGTAGGGTTATTCATGTAACGCAGCGCACCATTACCTTTAAAAATATCCTTACCAACTAGCCAATCGTTGCTGCCTTTCATATAAAATTCAGCAGCTTCACCAGCCATATCCGAAAATGCTTCATTTAATCCACCAGGTTTACCATTGTAAATCAAACCTGAATTTTGCTCAGTAAAGCCATGGCTAACTTCATGTGCAGATACATCTAAACTTACCAATGGATAAAACGTATTTTGGCCATCGCCAAAGGTCATTGCACTGCCATCCCAAAATGCATTTTCATAATTACTTGAATAATGAACGCGCATTTGTAACTGAAAACTCAAGGGCGCAGTACCTACCCAATCGTTATACATATTAAAAATAACGTTACCAAAAAAATGAGCATCATTTAGCGGTGAATATGCGCCATTAATTTCTTTGACCGTATTCTCAGGACACGTAAATGAATGTGCGGAAGAGCCACTCGTTCCACCATTTAAATTAATAGTACGAACATTTGCGTTATTCATGGTACAAGTATTACCCGATTGGCTAACATCTAGACTGTCAAAATCAGTTCCATAAATATACTTGCCTGTCTTTAGATTTCCGCCAGGACCTGTTGCATTGGCATGTTGTAAGTTATCGTAACTAAGTAATACCTCACCAGTATTAGCATCAATGATCTGATATGGTCTTGATGGTGACTTACCATAAGTAACATAAGACACCTCATAAACTAAATGCGCCTTATTCTGATCGTCAACCCAAATAGCGAGTCTTGATTGCTCGTTATATTTTTTCAAGCCGACTGATTTTGCTGCAATGCCTGTTTTTGACCCTTTTAAAATCGCATCTTTTTTTGTCAACTTAGCTGAAACGTCCGCTAAATCTTCATCAATGTTGTAAACAGCGGCGCCATGGGCTTTCTTAAGCATCCCATTATTAAATGTTAAGCTGACTGTATCACCAATAACAGGAATGCCTTGATACGTTTGTTGGTAACGACGTGTTACTTCACCGTTATTGCTAGTAAACTCTTTTAATACAACTAATTCGTTCCCTACACTTAACCCAATCAACTGATTTGGACTTACCGATAGCAAGGAAGCAGAGTTTGATTGCACCATGTTATTAATTGTCGGTTGTTGATTTAGATACTTCTTATTCGCAGCTACTGCATTTGTTGCTTGAACCAAGGTTAAAGCAGCAAAAGTTGCTATTGTGATTTTAGATAAATTCACGTTTACGCTCCGTTAAAGTTTAAGTTTTTAGTATATTTGTATTAATCGGTACACCTTGTACCCGATTAGGGATCAGCATAGACCGCAAACTACAATAACGAAAATTAAACATTTAATTTACAATTAAAGTATTAGTAACAATATTTAGTTCTTTATTTACAGTTAGTTAAAATTAACCTTATTTATAGCAAAAACAATATATAACATTATGTATACATATATTTACATTTTAAAAATTCAACGAGGGGATTAGTTTTATAAGTTACACTAGTAAATATTCATCACTCAACGATGACTAAAAAGTCGTGTTCTTGCTGTAAAAATTTAAACTAATGTGATTTGCAGTGAGTTAAACGGAATTTAAGCTGAGGGCTTAATTAAGTGAAGGAGGTTTTGTAATTACCTTTATACTCTGACAGGCAATCAGCTTTATTTAAGCCCATGTATCTAGATGAGGTTTGTCGTCATCTTCTTCAGCGGTGTTATTGCGCGATTTATTTTCGTCAAACGACAGCTTATGTTGTTTTTCTATCTCCCTTTTTTTACGCTCTTCTAGCTCTACTTTTTTGGCACTGGCACTTTGTTGAACCCCCGCAATATGAAAAGCCCCTTTAGATTCAAGCGTTAAACGCGTAATAGGCCCTAAATAAGGGATCATTATATCCATGCTTGCCTCCATTGAATTGAACGTAATTTAATCACTATAAAGCTGTTGATAAATAAAGCAATACTCTAATTATTATCGGCAGTTATAAGATATTCTTTAATTAAAGAATATTTTTCTTGCCATGATGTTAGTGAATGTGTTTTTATAAATGCGAAATTTATTAAACAAACAGCAGCTAAGCGTTAACATAGTAACGAATAGCTAAACAGGATATAAAAATGCTTAATTCACTGACAGTTGTACATCACCACCATCATTCATCGGAATAACCTGTCAGGTCTTTCGCTGAGAGGTTGTTCCTAAAAGGAAACCTCTGGCGAATCAACATACCAAGATTCATTTTCGCCCTGAGGTTTCCCTCGGGGTTTTTAGTTTTTAAATTAAAGGAAAATGAGTAATGAATAATAGTAATCGTCTTCGTATCGCCATTCAAAAAGGCGGCCGCCTATCTAAAGATTGTCAAGATCTGCTTAAGCAACTGGGTGTAAAGCTCAATCTTCGTGAGCAGCGCCTAATAGCACACTCAACCAACATGCCTATCGACGTTTTGCGTGTACGCGATGACGATATTCCTGGCTTAGTTATGGACGGTGTATGTGATTTAGGTATTGTTGGCGAAAACGTACTAGTAGAAGTACAAGCAGAAAGAGAACGCCAAGGTGTACCGAGTGAAGTAACAAAGCTTGCTAAACTTGACTTTGGTTACTGTCGTTTAGCACTAGCATGGCCACAAGAACTTGGTAAGCAAGACAAGAGCTGGTTTGAAGGCAAACGCATAGCAACCACTTACCCAGAAATTTTAAGCCAATACCTAAAACGCGAAGGCATCAACGCCAGTACAGTAATGTTAACAGGTTCAGTGGAAGTAGCACCACGAGCAGGACTTGCCGATGCTATTTGTGATTTAGTTTCTACAGGCGCAACGCTTGAAGCAAATGGCTTAATGCAGGGTGATACCATTTTAGAGTCAAATGCTTGTTTAATCCAAAACACTCAACTACAAGATCCTGAAAAATTAGCGCTCATCAATAAACTAATGCCTCGTTTACGTGGTGTAAAGCAAGCTAAAGAAAGCAAATACATTATGTTACACGCACCAAAAGACAAGCTTGATGAAATTTGTGAGATTTTACCTGGCGCTGGCCAACCTACATTATTGGCTCTTGCGGGTAATGATGAATATGTTGCCCTACACATGGTGAGCAGTGAAACCCTGTTTTGGGAAACCATGGAACAACTTAAGGCCCTTGGTGCCAATTCTATTTTAGTTATGCCAATTGAAAAAATGATGGAGTAACAACAATGCTTCGTTGGAATGAGGAATCATCACAAGTTCAAGCAGCGGCGCTTATGCGCCCTGCTGTATCAGCAAGTGAAAAAGTAGAAAGCATTTGCCAGACTATTTTGGCAAAAGTTAATGCGCAAGGCGATGCCGCTCTACTTGCATTAGCAAAAGAGTTCGATAATAGAGCCAAGCCGCGTTTACGTGTACCACTTGATGAAATTAATGCCGCTGAGAAAATGCTAAGCCCAGAGCTTAAGTATGCAATTGATACCGCTTATGCCAATGTGAAATGTTTTCACCAAGCGCAATTACCAAAAGATATCAAGTTATCGACTCAACCAGGTGTTGACTGTGAACTGAAATATCAAGCCATCGAAGCAGTCGGTATTTATGTACCAGGAGGGAGTGCCCCTCTTCCGTCATCGGTTATTATGCAAGGTGTATTGGCGCAGTTAAGCGGTGCAAAAACCGTGGTATTAACCACCCCAGTACAAGGTGATAAAGCAATTAACCCGGCTATTTTATATGCCGCTAAATTATGTGGTATCACCACAATTATTGAAAGCGGCGGTGCAGGCGCGATTGCTGCAATGGCTTATGGTACTGAGTCTGTTCCTAAAGTGAATAAAATTTTTGGCCCAGGTAACAGCTTTGTCACTATGGCAAAACAGTTAGTCGCACAAACGATTCCAGGTATGGCGATTGATATGCCAGCAGGGCCATCAGAAGTGTTAGTGATTGCAGATGAACGTGCAAACCCAGAGTTTATTGCTGCCGACTTACTCTCTCAAGCAGAACACGGAGCTGACTCACAAGTTATTTTATTATGTAACAGTGAAACCATTATTGAACAAACGCAAGATGCACTTACTCGTCAACTTGCCAACTTAAGCCGAAAAGACACTGCCGAACAGGCATTGGCTAATTCGTCACTTATTCTAGTTGATTCAGTAGCCCAAGCGTTTGACGTATCAGCGCAATATGGGCCAGAGCACTTAATATTACAGCTTGGCGATGCCACTCCTTATTTAGATAAAGTAAAGAATGCAGGCTCTGTATTTGTTGGCGATTACACCCCAGAGTCAGCGGGCGATTATGCCTCAGGCACTAATCACGTGTTACCCACTTATGGTTACAGTGCAACTTACTCTAGCTTAAATTTACTTGATTTTTTTCGTACTTACACAGTACAAACCATCAGTAAACGTGGCTTAACTGAGCTTTCAAAAGCTATTTTACCCTTAGCAGATGCAGAAGGCCTAGATGCCCACGCTAATGCGGTTTCAATTCGTTTAGAGGCAATAAAAAATGAGCAATGAGAGCGGCTTATTACCTGATAATATTGCAGCGCTTGCTGCGTATAGCTCAGCTAAAAGTGAAAAACTAACTGGCACAACCTGGCTTAATGCGAACGAAAGCCCGTATGCTAAAAACCTTGAAATAACAATTGAAGACTTGAATCGTTACCCCGATCCTCAGCCTCAATTGGTTATTGACCGCTACGCTGCCTATGCTGAGCTTGAAAACGAAAATGTATTTATGACTCGCGGCGCAGATGAAGGCATTGAATTATTAGTACGTACCTACTGTGAACCTTCAAAAGACAGTATTGCATTATTTTTACCAACATATGGTATGTACAAAGTAACGGCCGATACACACAACGTCGCAATCAATGGCCTAACACAAGCGCTTTTATTAAATGGCAGCGTGGATGAAATAATTGCCGCTGTGGGTAGCTCAAAACTAGTGTTTATTTGTAATCCAAATAATCCAACTGGAAGCTTAACGCCGCTAGATAAAGTAAAAGCCATTGCCACTGCGCTTGCAGGTAAAGCATTAGTGATTGTTGATGAAGCCTACATAGAGTTTTGTCCAGAGCAAAGTGCAACACAACTTATAAACGAGTTCAGTAATATTGTTGTGCTTCGTACACTCTCAAAAGCGTTTGCACTTGCGGGTTTAAGAACAGGGTTTACTCTCGCTCAGGCTAGTGTATTAGCGCCTATTCGTAAAGTCATTGCACCGTATCCGGTATCGGGTGTGGTGGCCAGCATTGCAGCGCAAGCCATTGCCCCTGATGCGATTACCTCAATGCGTCGCCAAGTGACGATTTTAAATAGCTTAAAGTTAAAGCTTATTGACTGGTTAAACGCCTCTCCTGCAGTATTAAAAATACTCACTGGTGAAGGCAACTTCGTTACTTTAAAATTAGCGAACAAGGATTACTTTAAACAAGCGCTTAAACAAGGCTTAGTAATGCGCGCCTTCACCTTATTTAATGAAGACGACTGGCTACGTATTTCAATTGGTAATGAACAAGAATTAGAACAAGTAAAAATTTGGTTAGATGGCCTGCAATTGCCACAAACCGCAGCACAACAGGAAGTATCATGAGTAACCCCTATTTATTTATAGACCGCGATGGCACTATTATTGAAGAGCCAATCACCGATAAACAAGTCGACAGCCTTGAAAAACTAGCGTTTTTACCAGGTGTCATTCCTGCCTTATTGCAACTGCAAGCCGCAGGCTATCGCTTAGTGATGGTATCGAATCAAGATGGCTTGGGCACAGACAGCTTCCCAACTGCCGATTTTGACATTGCGCAAGACAAAATGATGGACATCTTACAAAGCCAAGGCATCAGCTTTGAGTCCGTATTAATTTGCCCACATTTTGATGAACAAAACTGTGATTGCCGTAAACCAAAAACAGGCTTACTAACCGAACTGATGCGCTCAGGCAAAGTTGATTTAGCACGTTCTTTTGTGATTGGCGATCGCCAAACCGATATTGGCCTTGCACAAAACTTATGTTGTGAAGGTATTTTATACGACGGCAGCTGGCCTGCCATTGTCACTAAACTGACCACGGCAAACCGTGAAGGTCGCGTAACACGCAACACTAAAGAAACACAAATAGATGTAGCGGTTAACCTTGATCAAACGAAAAATGGCAGCATCGAAACTGGCCTAGGTTTTTTTGATCACATGCTGGATCAAATTCGCACTCACGCCAATATTGGCTTAAATATTAAAGCCAAAGGCGATTTACACATAGACGAGCACCACCTTGTTGAAGACATTGGTATTGCTTTAGGTGTTGCCCTTAAACAAGCGCTTGGCACCAAATCGCAAATTGCGCGTTATGGTTTTGCCTTGCCTATGGATGAATGTAAAGCCGAGGCACAAATTGATTTATCAGGTCGGGCATCATTTGTATTAAACGCCAACTTTAGCCGTGAAAAAGCCGGTGATTTAGACGTACAAATGGTTGAACACTTTTTTAAAAGTTTAAGTGATAACGCCGCAATTAGCCTTATTTTATCGGTAAGTGACGGCAACTGTCATCACCAGGTGGAAGGCTTATTTAAAGCGTTTTCTCGTGCTTTGCGCATGGCTATTGCACAAGATACCAGCCAACAAACAGCCAGCTCTAAAGGATGTTTATGATTGCGATAATTAATACCGGTTGCGCCAACATTAACTCAGTGCGGTTTGCATTTGAGCGTTTAGGGCAAACCCCTACGGTGATTACCTCGCCAGAACAACTAGCAGGCTATGAACGTGCTATTTTACCCGGTGTTGGTCATGCATCTGTTGCTATGAAGCGTTTGGTTGATAATGGTTGGCAGCAAGCAATTAACGAATATCAGCGCCCGCTAATGGGAATTTGCTTAGGCATGCAGTTACTGTGCGAAAGCACTGAAGAAGGTAACGTGCAATGCTTAGGTAAAATACCAGGCGAAGTAAAAGCACTCGATGTAGGTAGCTTAACGTCACCACATATGGGCTGGAATAACCTATCTGTTCAACAAGCGCACCCGTTGACTCAAGGTTTGCATGCGGACGATCAGGTTTATTATGTGCACAGTTTCGCCCATACAGTTAATAACGCCACGCTAGTCAGCAGCGAATACGGGCAAACATTTTCTGCAATTGTAGCTAAAGACAATTATGCAGGCATGCAATTTCATCCTGAACGCAGCGCTAAAGTAGGTACGCGTTTATTACAAAATTTTGTTGATTGGCAACTTTAGGTTGCTCTTCATGCTTTTAAAAGAGAAATACAGTGATTATTCCAGCATTAGATGTATTACAAAATCAAATCGTACGTTTGTATCAAGGTAAATACGATACTGCACAGTTTTATCCCTTTGAGCTTGGTGCTCGCTTAAAAGAGTATGCCGACAGTGGTGCCACTAAATTACATTTAGTTGATTTAGAGGGCGCACGGGATCCAAGTAAAAAACAGTGGCAACATATTCAAGCAGCAACAAAAGCTCTCAATGTACCTTACCAAGTAGGTGGCGGTATTCGTTCAGAGCAAGACGTGAGCGATTGGCTAAAAGCAGGTGCAAACCAAGTGGTTATTGGCTCAATGGCGGTTGAAAAGCGTGAGCAAGTAAAAGCCTGGATTGAACAATTTGGCGCTGAGCACTTTGTAATTGCCCTTGATGTTAATAAAGCTGCAAACGGATGGGCACCAGCAACCCACGGTTGGCTAAACGAATCTGAGTTTGGATTATTTGAACTGATTGATTTTTACGTTGGTCTGGGTGTTATTGACTTTTTATGCACGGACATCAGTAAAGATGGCACCATGACGGGCCCTTCTTTTGCGCTTTATGAAGATTTAATTAATCATAATGCAGATATTAAAGTGCAAGCCTCAGGAGGAGTAAGCTCGTTAGATGATATTAAAAAGCTCAATGAACTTGGTGTTGGCGGCGTAATTTTAGGTAAGTCTTTATTAGATGGTGCTTTTAGCGTAGAAGACGCGCTTAAATTAGGCTAAATACTAAAATTTAAAAAGGCACAGATGCGAGCGCGTCTGTGCCTTTTTTTGTATAAAACAATCAGTTTATTTATGCTTACCCGGCAACATAGAGCCCAATACGCCATCTTGCTTTATTAAACCATGATAAAGTGCAGCGCTAACATGCATAAAAATAAACAGTAAAAATGCATAAGCAATTAGGCCATGTGCTTCACGAAAAAACGCATAGGCCTCAATATTTTTACTGACTAAATTAGGCAAAGTAAATAAACCAAAAAAGCTCACTGTACGCTCATCAGCACTTTGCATTAACCAGCCTGAAATTGGCATTAAAATCATAGACGCATATAAACCCACTTGGGTTAAATGTGCGGCTAAAGCTTGCGGTTTAGGCACACTCGGTGGTAATGCGGGGCTTTTACACAGTACTTTATTAATTAATCTTATTGCAACTAATATCAGTGCTAACACACCAAACGATTTATGCAGTTGTATAGCCTCTACCTGCCATACGGCTAAGCTTTGTACCATCGACAAACCAAGAAATAACATAGAAAGTATAATTAATGCCATTGCCCAGTGAATAAGCATACTCGACGCTGAGTATTTGGTAATTGTTTTCATTGACTCGTTCCTGTTATTAATTATTTAAAAGTACTTCTTTAGCACGACGACGAAATGACTCTGCATACGCAGCGCCACGGGCACGTAAAATAGGATCAGCACTTGGCTGAATACCTGTTGGTAATACCAGCGGATCAAAGTTCATGTTTTCACATACCCCGCCCTCTTGTGCTTGCAGGCGTGATATTACTAACGTACCGGCGTTAATGGTTTTGCGCGATTGTGGCCATAAAACAGTTGGGTTGTTTTCATCATCTTCTTCGGTTGCAAAACTAAACAGCATATCAAACTTAACCGGTGCTTGAGCTACTTGGTCTTTAAGTTGTAGCTGCAATGCATCTGGTGAATCAATAGTAAGTGGTTGGGTGTTTTCATCACTTAATTGCGGTTTAGCAATCCAGCGTACGGCATGCTTTTCATCATTTTCATCCACCAAATAAAACGCATTAATACTGTGGTATTGCTCAGTGGCAAAACTACTGGTTGGCGTGTAGCTTGCTTTCCAGTTATTAAAAGCGGCACTTTCAGGGTGTGCTGCAAAAAACGCTTTAATTTTTTCTGGGCTGCGCTTTTTAGTCACCGGATCGGGTGAAAGAGCTTGTAGTTGTTTAAAAAACGCTTCTGGCGTAGCTACCGCCATAACCGGAGGCGTATTCATTGCAACACGCCACTCTTGGTTATCATCAGTGGTTATAGAAAACGCTAAACTACGCACCGGTGCTTTTAAATCAGGTGCAGTTGGATTATTACCCGCAATAGAAAAGCGACCTACAAAAGGGGTTGCCCCTAAATCAAATACCTTTGCTTGCGAGTACTTAGCAAGCTCACCCGTTGACTCAAAAGAGCCAGCTAAACAAATACCTTTTGCGTGTGCTCGGCGAAATCCCTCATGGGTTTTATCACCTTGTTGTAAATTAACAAAACGCTGTGCAGTCACTGCGTCACGATTAAATGCGCCGGTAAAATACAAAATAGTCAGGGCAAATAAGCTAATAATTGCTATTAAGATGATTTTTTTACTCATGGTAGGATTAGACCTCGTATGATTATTTTCTTGATGAATATGTTTGGAATTTTTCATAGTTTATAAATTACGTCTTTAAATTAATGGCTAACCATTACTGAGTGATGCTTTACGTTGCAGCGCTTTTATTAAGCGATACCAACATGACTCTTACAAGACCGCTGCTAAGCAATTAATATTTCAATTTAATTAATAAAAAGTATTCATTATGGTTTTAAAACTGCAAACAGCTAATGTTTATGAGCTTGCGCTTTTAAAAAGCTGATTGTTAATTATACTTAGGTTTATAT
>NZ_MTQB01000025.1:0-57433 GCF_001974855.1 Pseudoalteromonas sp. SK18
GTTTCTAATTTGATTGCCGCAGAATACGTTGCGCGTTTTAATTTCGTCATTTTTTCACCCAAATTTGTATGCTTATTAGCATAACATTTCTTTCTTAATGGGTGGCCAAATTAACTATGCCACTACATTATTAGTAAATAAATATTTTAAAAACCAGCAAGCACAACAAGTTTTGTAAAGGTCGCTAAACAAAGGAATGGCAATAATGAATATGTGTTATCAGCCCACAGCCGATTTAATGGCTTCTGCACAGTTAACCTATACCAATATGCGTGGATATTATGAGCATTATGGTGTTGATTGGCAGCAACTTAAAATATGTGAGCAAATTTCAGACCTTGAAAATTGGGATGTTTTGTTAAATGGCGATGTAGTGGGTGCAATGCGCTTGGCTTTCGATGATGAGGGTTGCTATATACGTGACTTACAAGTAGATGCTGCGTTTCAAAATATGGGTATTGGTGCTGCAGTAATTAATGAGGGTGCTCGTTTAGCTGTGCACAGAGGTGCTATGCAACTTAGGCTTCGGGTTTTTAAAATAAGCCCTGCGCACAAGCTTTACACACGCTCAGGTTTCAACATAGATAAAGAAGACGACAGATTTTATTATATGTCTAAAAGCTTAGTTTAATGAGCGTGACTTTTATTTTAAAAAATTAATGTTGCTCAGTCACTGTAGATTAATATTCGCTCATTCAAACTGCTATCCCGACAATTTAATAAAATAGTTATGGATAGATTATGCGCTTTTTTTCAAACAAAACAGCCACATTGAGTGTTTGCTTTTTATTACTTGGCACGGGTTTTATGCTGATAGAAAACAGTGTGTATCAATATGTTGATCATAATGGTGTTCTACATGAAAGCGTGTTTATGCCCTTGAGCATACTGTGTTTTGCTTTGGGAGTTCTTTTTGTGGTTAGTTTGTTAGCCCGAAAAGTATTCGGGCTATTTAAAAGTGCTAGGGCAGGTGGGCATTAACCGCTGCTGTTATTACTCATTATTTAAATTAGCGGGTTCTAATAAATTAAATGTTGGTAAGCGCCACTTAAAGCGTACCGATGCCATTCGAATTAAATAGCCTACCACTAAACTTGCAACCACGCTGATATTGTCATCAATGTTGTAGTGGTGTAGCGCTAAGTATAAACACGCGACTATAAGCGCTACGCTTGCGTAAAGTTCATGATGAAGTACTAATGGTGCTTGGCGACAAATTAAATCTCGTAATAATCCACCAAATACACCTGTTACTATAGCTGCGACCACACAAATTCCATAGTGCAAACCCATATTAAGTCCAACTTGGCAGCCAATAATACTAAACGCAGCAAGCCCTAGTGCATCTAGGCGCATAAATATGCCTTTAAATTTAACCACCCATTTTGCCAACCAAGTGGTAACAATACCGGCTAGGCAAGTGATCAGTAAATATTCTGGGTGTTTTACCCAAGTCAGTGGGTAGTTACCTAATAAAATATCTCGCACGCTACCACCACCAATAGCTGTGGCACTGGCTACTAACATAACACCAAACCAATCCATGTTTCTGCGCCCAGCGCTAAGAGCACCGGTCATGGCTTCTGCTGTAATACCTATAATATAAACGATGGTTAATAGCATGAGATGATCGCTTGAAGTTTTAACAATAAAATAAAAACAGGATTGTAGTGATAAAAGCATGCATTGACGAGTGAAAAATTACATTAAAAACAGCTGCTTTCAGATTAAAAAAACTAATGTGATAGCGAGGTGTGAATAGCCTGTTAATGTTACGAAAGCACCAGCTTTAGTATTGAAAGCAAAAAGGACAAATGACCGTAAAAATGCAATAAAGCCCGAATTAATTTAAGGTAAAAGAGCGCTGTTGCCTTTAATTTTGTTGCTTCTTAAAAGTGGTTTTACTGAATGAATTAGCTTGAGCCACGTGCAATTAAACGCGGTGGTAGTAGGGTGCTTTGCACTTGCTCACCCCTAATGAGCTTTAATAGGTTTTCAACCAACATTTGCCCAGCAATAGTGGTATTTTGCTCTATGGTTGTTAGCGGCGGATTAATGTAACTGGCAATAGATATATTATCAAAGCCTATCACGGCTACATCTTTTGGTACGTTAATATTGGCTTCTTTTAATGCTCGTATTGCGCCTATTGCTATAAGGTCGCTAGCAGCAAAAAGTGCATTAAAGGTGATGTTATTAGCAATTAAAGAACGCGTGGCATGATAGCCAGACTCTTCGGTAGAGATAGCATTGGCAATTTTACGCTCATTGAGTGAAATGCCATTTTGTTGTAACGCGTCTTTAAAGCCATTAAAGCGGGCAAAAAATTCGGGGCTATGATCAGAGGCATCGCCTATAAACGCGCAGTCTTTTCGGCTATGTGCCAATAAATGCTCGGCGGCGAGTTTACCACCGCCATAATTATCGCAACTTATAGTTAAATCAGGGCGGTTATCAACACTTGCTCCCCAGCAAACAAATTTGGTGTTTTGTTCAAGTAAGGTGTTAAATTTAGGCTGAAAATCTATGTAGTCGCCATAACCCAATAAAATGATGCCATCTGCACGGTGACTGTCTTCGTAATCTGCCTGCCAATCAGCACTGGCCGATTGAAATGACACGAGTAAATCGTAACCCTCTTTAGCGCAGGCACGAGTAATACTGCCCAGCATGGCTAAAAAAAACGGATTGATTTGCGATTCATCTGAGGTCGGATCTTCAAACAACAATAACGCTAGGGTGCTACTTTGTTGAGTGCGCAGGTTACTGGCGTTTTTATCAACTTTGTAATTAAGCTTTTTGGCAATGTCATGAACCCGCCTTCGGGTTTCATCATTTACCAAGGGACTATTTCGTAAAGCACGAGAAACTGTAGATTGAGACACCCCAGCATAGTGGGCTATATCAAATGAGGTGGCTTTACCTTTCATCACGATTACTTATTTAAGAGGACAATAAGGGGCTATTCTCGTTTATTAGTGATTTTTTTCAAGCTTATTTGTCAATAAAGGCATTTTTTTATTGATTTTTTCATGACACCGGTGTCACAATAAGGACGTTTTATCATTTTGTTGTCAAAACGTATTAGCTACCTTTATTATTAAAGGTAGCCTTTTTTACAGTGATAGCTGCTTTGAGGTGATAGCTCAAAGTAAATAAGTATCAATGATACCCCATTAAAATAATAAGTACTCATTACTTAAACAAAAGAGATAACACTATGGGTTTACACTCTAGCACACACTTTGATCCAATTCTGGTTGCCGATATTGGTGGCACAAATGCTCGCTTTGCGTTGATCACGGGGTTTGATGAATCAAGTAATCAATTTACCATTGAGCATAATCATACGTTTCCAAGTGCTAATTATGGATCGCTCGAAAGTGCTACCGAGTATTACTTATCAACAGTGTCTCATATAAATCCTAAACGCGCATGCCTAGCAGTGGCAGGCCCAATTAACGCAGGCCAAGTTCACTTAACTAACTTGGGTTGGCACTTTAGCGTTAATGATTTCAAACAGCATTTTGACCTTGAACAATTAAGCGTAATAAACGACTTCGCTGCATTCGCTTACGCCGCTCCGTATTTAGATCCTTCTCAAAACGTAACCGTTAAACCTGGCCAAGCAGACGACACAGCAAATATTGGTGTAATGGGCCCAGGTACAGGCTTTGGTGCAGCGTGTTTAGTAAGAACTGCACATTCGTGTGCGGTAATGAGTTCAGAAGGTGGTCATATTTCTCTAGCGGCAGTAAATGAACTTGACGCTCAGCTTATTCAAGCACTTAAGAAAGACCACCCACATGTATCGGTAGAAACTGTGTTTTCTGGACCAGGCATTGCTCATTTGTACAAAGCAATGGCTGCAGTTAAAGGGGTCGCCGCAAAGAATTTAGACGCTGCACAAATTAGTAGCTTAGCCAACAGCGGTGAATGTGAAGTATGTGAGGCAACGCTTAATCAGTTTTGTGATTGGATTGGCAGTGTAGCAGGCGACTTAGCGCTTGCTTACGGTGCTCTTGGTGGCCTTTATATTGGCGGTGGCATATTACCAAGAATGCAGGCTCGTTTACTGGAAAGCCGCTTCATGGAGCGCTTTTCACAAAAGGGTATTATGTCGCAATATACAGGTCAAATTCCGGTCACATTGGTAACACAAGACAACATTCCTTTAATTGGTGCTGCCGCGTGTTTGCATACGAGTCAACAGGTTTAATTACGTTGCATACATTTGGAAATAAATAGATGAAAAAAGTCACTATAAATAGCGTTGCTAGTTATGCCGGTGTATCTAAAAAAACGGTATCGCGCGTACTGAATAACGAACCAAATGTGAGCGCGGCCACCCGCGAGAAAGTATTAGCGGTATTTAAAGAGCTTGATTACACACCTAATCCCATTGCTCGAGGGCTTGCACAAAACCGTAGTTTTATTATTGGTTGTTTATACGATAACCCAAGTAAAAGTTATATTACTCGAGTGCAAACAGGCGCATTAGCTGCTTGCCAAGAAAACAACTATAACTTGCTGATTCACCCTTGTGAGCTCAGAGGTGATGCACTTATTAATAATATAGAGCAGCTATTACAGTCATCACGCCTTGATGGTTTAGTACTTACGCCACCATTTTGTGACTTTTCAGAACTGGTTGACTTTTTAAAGTCGAAAAAGATTCCTTATGCTCGAGTGGCTTCTGCTATTTTAGAAGATGACTCTATTTCTGTTACCAGTAATGACGAGCAGGGCGCATTTGAAATTACCGAACATTTAATAAACCTAGGGCATACCTCTATCGCGTTTATTAAAGGTCACCCAGATCACAGTGCTACACAGCAGCGTTTTAAAGGCTACAGGCGCGCGTTAGCAAGCCATGGTATTGAATTTAATGAACGCTTAGTTGAAGAGGGTAACTTTAGTTATCACTCTGGGGTAGACAGTGCGCGTAGTATTTTAGATTTATCGCCACGACCTACTGCTGTATTTGCATCGAATGATTACATGGCAGCCGCGGTGCTTAAATTAGCCACACAGCGTAACTTGCGTGTACCAGATGACATTTCTATTGCGGGCTTTGATAACGCTCCCATAGCGCGTCATATTTGGCCCGGACTAACGACTATAGCGCAACCCGTAGAAGAAATGACCAAACAGGCTGTTACCCAGTTAATTACCCATATTATTGAGCCGCAAGAGTCGCCTTACAAGGTGATTTTAGAAGCAAAATTAATCACGCGAGAGTCAACCGCAGCCGTAAAATAAAACCGCTTTTTCACAGTAGCCCGAGTATGAGTGACGCTTACTCGGGCTTTTTTTATCTGCATTTTTAACCTTCATTATTTGCCGCTAATATTTCACTAAAAATTCACGTTTATTTATTGCACATGTTAAAAAAAATGACTATTTTTATTACTCAGGGTTGACACCGGTGTCATTGTCATGCGTTAATACCCTGACACCGGTGTCAGGGTTGTTGTGAGAGGCTCCCTGGTAGCGTACCTTTGAACGGGTAAGTCAAAGATGCTCAGTACAGTTATTTTCGTGGAGTCTATAATTGTTACTGAGCCTTTATCCTCTAACGAATAGAGATGAGTAAAATTATGTTGCACCCTCGAATTCAAGAAGTCACAGAACGCGTTATTGAGCGCAGTAAACAAACCCGTCAAGCCTATTTAGATCGTATTTCGCACGCAAAAAAACAAACAAGAGTTCGTGCTGGTTTAGGCTGTGGCAACATCGCCCATGTTATGGCTGCATGCAGCAGCGACGACAAAGCGCGTTTAAAAGCAGATGAGGTGCCAAACCTTGCAATTATTAATTCATATAACGACATGTTATCTGCGCATGTGCCTTACAAAGAATACCCAGATTTAATTAAAAGCATTGCCACTAAATTTGACGCGACCGCGCAAGTTGCTGGCGGTGTTCCTGCGATGTGTGATGGCGTTACCCAAGGGCGTGACGGCATGGAACTATCGCTGTTTTCTCGTGACGTGATTGCTATGTCTACTGCGGTATCGTTATCGCATGACGTATTTGACGGTGTGTTTTGTTTAGGTGTATGTGACAAAATTGTCCCAGGCCTATTAATTGGTGCTTTATCATTTGGCCACTTACCTGTGTATTTTTTACCAGCAGGGCCAATGCAGTCAGGTATTCCAAACAAAGACAAAGCACGTGTTCGTCAAAAGTTTGCACAAGGACTGGTATCTCGTGAAGAGCTATTAGAGGCAGAAAGCGCTTCTTATCACAGTGCGGGTACCTGTACGTTTTATGGCACTGCAAATTCAAACCAAATGCTAATGGAAATAATGGGCTTACACTTACCAGGTAGCTCGTTTATAAACCCATACACAGAACTGCGTGATGGCTTAACCGGTAATGCGGTTGAAACCATGCTTAAGCAGCTTACTGAAAACAAAGATGGCCCGTGTTTAGCGGATGTGATCAGCGAAAAAACCATTATTAACGGCTTAGTTGGCTTGTTATCAACAGGTGGCTCAACCAATCATGCAATCCATATTGTGGCGATTGCTAAAGCGGCCGGTATTCAAGTTACATGGAAAGACATGTCTGATTTATCAGCGGTTGTTCCATTACTGACGCGTATTTACCCAAATGGCTCAGCAGATGTTAATCACTTTCAAGCAGCTGGCGGAATGGGCTTCTTAATGCGTGAATTAGCAGGTGCTGGTTACCTTCATACAGACGTAACCACTATTTTAGGCGAAGGCCTTGCACCTTACATGTGTGAGCCACTACTCGATAAAGACGACAACCTAATTATGAGTGATGCGAACGGCCCAAGCAAAGTTAAGTGGGTAGCGTGTCCAGAAAACTCACATGATGAAGAAGTACTTCGCCCAGTAAGTAACCCATTTAGTAAGCAAGGTGGTTTACAGCTACTAACGGGCAACTTAGGTAAAGCCGTTATTAAAGTATCAGCCGTTGCAGAGTCGCATCAAGTGGTGTCGGCGCCAGCTAAAGTATTTAGCTCTCAAGGTGAGTTACAAGACGCATATAGCCGTGGCGAACTTAACCAAGATTTTATTGCAGTTCTTAAAGAGCAAGGTCCTAAAGCTAAAGGTATGCCAGAGCTTCATAAACTCACTCCGGTAATGGCAACATTACAAGATCAGGGCTACAAAGTGGCCATTGTTACCGACGGACGTATGTCGGGTGCATCAGGTAAAGTACCTGCGGCAATTCACTTAGCACCTGAAGCGGTTGAAGGTGGCATTATAGCCAAGATACATGAAGGCGATATTGTTACTTTAGATGCGCCAAATGGTATTTTAAAACTGCATGTGAGTGATGAAGAGCTTGCTCAGCGTGAGCTACAGATTAGCCAAGCAACGCAAACATTTGGTACAGGCCGTGAATTATTTACTGGATTTAGAAATATCGTGAGCAGTGCCGATTTAGGTGCAAGTGCTTTTGGACTTGAATAATAATTAGCCATCTTGGGTAATGAGGAACAAGTAATGAGTATTGAAAAAATCTTAGCATCGGCACCGGTTGTGCCAGTGGTGGTAATCGAAAAATTAGAAGATGCGGCACCACTTGCAAGAGCGTTATACAACGGTGGCTTAAAAGCACTTGAAATTACACTACGTACGCCAATTGCTGCACAAGCTGTAAAGCTAATGAAAGCTGAGGTACCAGAAGCTTATGTAGGTACTGGCACTGTGGTTGATAAAGCAAGCTTTAACGCCTCAGTAGAAGCGGGCGCTGACTTTATGGTTAGCCCTGGTGTAAGTGATGAACTGTTAGCATTGGCACAAGAGTCGAGTATCCCTTTTTTACCAGGTGCAGCTACCCCAAGCGAAGTGATGAACTTGGCAGCGCATGGCTTTAAATTTTTAAAGTTTTTCCCTGCAGAAGCCGCAGGCGGTACTGCAATGATTAAGTCGATTGGCGGCCCATTACCTGATATTACTTTTTGTCCAACCGGTGGCATTAGTTTAGCTACTGCGCCTGATTACTTAGCACTTAACAATGTTATTTGCGTAGGTGGTACCTGGATGTTAGATAAACAACTTATTGAAAATAAAGACTGGCAAGCTATTGAAACGCTTGCTCGCCAAGCATGTGAAGTTAATAGGAGTCAAAAATGATTAATGTAGCAATTAATGGCTACGGCCGTATCGGTCGTAATGTATTGCGTGCACTGTATGAGTCAGCGCAAAATAATGAAATTAAAATTGTAGCTATTAACGATTTAGCGCCAGCCAATGTAAATGCTCATCTGACTCAGTTTGACTCAGTACATGGTCGTTTTTCACAGCAAGTAACGCTAAAAGACAACACCATGCTAATTGGCGATGATGTGATCACGTTAACGCAAGAACGTGACCCTGCTAATTTACCGTGGAAAGCACTAAACGTTGATATCGTGCTTGAATGTACGGGTTTATTTACTTCTCGCGAAGCAGCTAATAAACATATTGAAGCGGGTGCCAAAAAAGTAGTGGTATCGGCTCCTGGTACTGATATGGATGCAACGGTAGTACACGGTGTAAATAGCGATGTAATTAATGCCGATAGCAACATTATTTCTAATGCTTCATGTACAACTAACTGTTTAGCGCCTGTTGCTAAAGCGATTAACGACACAGTAGGAATTGAACAAGGTAGCATGACCACCATTCATGCTTACACTAACGACCAAAATTTATCTGATGTATACCACCCAGATTTATACCGTGCGCGTAGTGCAACTCAATCTATGATCCCAACTAAAACGGGCGCAGCGAAAGCAGTTGGTTTAGTACTACCTGAACTTGCCGGTAAACTAGATGGCATGGCGGTACGTGTACCAACTATCAATGTGTCATTGGTTGACTTAACCTTTATTGCTAAGCGCGATACAAGCATTGAAGAAATTAACCAAGTGGTTAAAGACGCTGCGTTTGGCTCTATGAAAGGTATTTTAGAGTACAACGAGCTACCGCTTGTTTCTATCGACTTTAACCATAACCCAGCATCATCTATTTTTGATGCAACGCAAACGCGTGCTGATGGTAAATTAGTTAAAGTAATGGCGTGGTACGACAACGAATGGGGTTTCTCAAACCGCATGTTAGATCAAGTTAAAGCGCTGGGTGCTTATTTATAATTTTTCCGTGTAGTTTAATTTTACTTTATCCAGCCAAGCCACGCATCGCGTGGCTTTTTTATGCTTTTTTGCACTGCTTTATTTATAAACAGTCCGCCAAATTTTTCAACGTTGGACGCTGCGCTATGTCTTCACTCATGCATTGCTTTGCAATATGTTGTAGGTGTATCACCTCTGCGCTTTGTTCGTTACAGGTAGAGAGTAAATCATCAATTAAACAGCCGATAGCACGGACTTCTATGCGCTGCATTTGTTGCTGTTGATAGTTACTGAGTGTGACTAAGTTTGTCGCCGCACCAAAATCACCAAACACTATTTCATCATTTTCATTGATCATAATGTTATGCGCATAAATATCGCCATGGCTAAGTGTATGCTGGTGCAGGTGAGCAACAGTACTGACGAGTTGCTTAGCAATAGCATAAATTGTTGCCGTGCTGTAATGGCAATCATCTTTGAAGGTGTCTCGTGTACAGGTTTCTAAACTAGGAGGCAGCCCTAAGTTAGCGTAGCTAGGGTCAATAAGCTCCATAGCTAACCCAAGTTGCTCATTGTGTTCAATATAAGCAAGCACTTTAATTAAGTTTGGGTGTAACTGTGCTTGTAAGCAACAGTTAACTTCGTCTAATGGATAACCATCACTGGTTATAGCGCCTTTAAACAGTTTTACGGCAATCGTGCTATTTTGCCATTGGGCACTATGAATAATACCCGATGCACCTTGGCCAATAACTTTATCCAGTTCAATCTCAGTTAATGGTGTACGCGGGAATAACTCATGGTTAAGTTGTTGTGAGCGATTGAACTCATTCCCTGCAAACGCTAACCAAGTCAGTTTAGGGAGTTCAAATAGCCAGTCATCAAGTTGGGTTAGTTTATTAGCACTTAAACGCACCAGCTCTAGTGCTGTACAGTTTTGCATAGTTACGGGTAAGTGGGTAAGTTGGTTTCCTGCCAGCGCTAGCTTTTTAAGTTTGGTTAGGTCACCCATAGAGTCAGGTAATTGAGTAAGCTGATTGTCAGTTAATATTAACCACTGAGTGCTTTGTGGCAGACTATGCTCACTAAATTCAGTAATTTGATTCCCTTTAAAGGCTATCATTATTAATTCAGGGCATTGACTTAATACACGAGGAATATGCTGAAATTGGTTAAATGATAAAAATAACCGTTTTAACTTTGTAAGTTTAGCAAAGTTAGCGGGTAAATCGCTTAATTGATTGTTTGATAAGTCCAGCACTTCAAGGGTATCGGCAAGAGTGAAAATTTCTTCTGGAAAGTCAGTGAGGTTTTCAGCCAATTGTAAGTGACTAACACCAGTTAAGGCACCGGTACGCAGCTTTGTCAGGGTATTCAAAATTAACTAATCCATTTTACATAAAACAAAAAGGCCAACTAAGTTGGCCTTTAAACATTTATTATCAAAAGTTCAGGTTATTTGCTTAACGATTAAAATTGAGCATTATGGTAAACGTTTTGTACGTCATCACAATCTTCAAGCATGGCTAAAAAGCGCTCCATAACTTCAACGTCTTCGCCTTCAATAGGGGCTTCAACTTGAGGTACAAAGGCAATTAAGTCTTCGTCAAATTCTGTAACACCCATTTCTTCAAGTGCTGTGCGGGTATTGTTGTATTCAGTGTGCGGTGCAAATACGGTCACTTTGCCGTCTTCTACTTCAACGTCGGTAACATCAACATCTGCCATCATCAGTGCTTCAAGTACGGTTTCATCGTCGTCACCGTCAAACACAAAAATAGCAAGGTGATCAAATAAGTGTGAAACTGAGTTTTGTGCGCCAATTTTAGCGTTTGCTTTGGTAAAACATACACGTACATCAGCAAAAGTACGTTTGTTGTTGTCGGTTAAACAGTCAACAATAATCATACAGTTACCTGGCCCGTAGCCTTCGTAACGCGTGGCTGCATAGTCTTCACCGCCGCCACCTTTGGCTTTATCAATAGCACGTTCAATTACGTGAGCCGGTACTTGGTCTTTTTTAGCGCGTTCAATTAAACGACGCAGTGCTAAGTTTCCATCTGGATCAACACCGCCGTTTTTTGCACAAATATAAATTTCTTTACCGTATTTTGAATAAACTTTAGTTTTAGCACCCGCAGTTTTAGCCATTGAATCTTTTTTGTTTTGGTAAGCTCTTCCCATCTGCGTTTCGCCTTAATATGTATAAATAATTGAAAAAATTTGCAAGCCCATATTCTAAAGGTAAATGCCGGGCAGGGCTAGTAAGTATTGAGATTGATCAGTAGCCAAAAATAAAACAACCCGCCAAAGCGGGTTGTTTATTCGTAACAAATGATGAACGTTTGTCAGGGTATTACCAAATACGAACGCGTTCGTCTTCTGGTAGGTATAATTCATCACCTGGTTTTACATCAAATGCTTTATACCAAGCGTCATGGTTACGAGGCGCTTGTGCTCTAAAGCGACCTGGTGCGTGCGTACCACCACGTAATTGGTTTAACATGCTTTGTTCAGTACGTTTTTCTTTCCATACTTGTGCCCATGCTAAGAAGAAACGTTGATCGCCGGTTACGCCGTCAATTACCGGTGCTTCTTTACCATTTAAGCTTAGTTTGTAAGCATGATAAGCCATGGCTAAACCACCCACATCACCAATATTTTCACCTAAACTGTTGCGGCCATTTACAAAGTTACCTGGAATTGGTTCGTATTTACTGTACTGGGCTGCAAGTTTGTCGGCTTTAGCATCAAAAGCAGCACGATCTTCATCAGTCCACCAGTTACGTTGTATGCCGTTAGCGTCAGATTTTGAGCCTTGATCATCAAAACCATGACCCATTTCGTGGCCAATCACAGCACCAATACCACCGTAGTTTACTGCTGGATCTGCATTTGGATCGAAAAACGGCGGTTGTAGTATAGCGGCAGGGAATACAATTTCGTTAAACGAACTATTGTAGTAAGCATTAACACGTTGTGGTGTCATGCCCCAACGATTACGGTCGGTCTTTTTCAGCTCTTTTTCTACACTTTCAGCCTGGAAAAACTCACGCATATTTTTTACATTAGCCATTAAGTCATTGTTGCTAATGCTTAAGCCTTCATACGATTGCCATTCATCTGGGTAACCAATTTTTGGCACAAACGCCGCTAATTTTGCACGCGCATTTACTTTTGTTTCTGCGCCCATCCAATCTAAGTTATCAATACGCTCACCAAGTGCTGTGCGTAAGTTTTCAACAAGCTCTGACATTTGTTGCTTAGATGACTCTGGGAAATAACGATCTACGTAAATTTTACCAATTGCAAAGCCTAATGAGCTAGTGCCAGACATTTGGCTGATAGCGCGTTTCCAGCGTGGACGTGGCTCTTGCTGACCATTTAACTCTTTTCCATAAAAGGCAAAGCTAGTGTTAAATATTTCTTCAGATAATAGTCGTGAGTTACCATTAATCGCATGATATGTAAGGTAGTCTTTCCATACGCTTAAATCTTCGTTATTGATTAAGTCAATCATGGCTTTAACAGGTTCAGGCTGCGATACGTTTAATTGTGGTACTTTATAACCTGTTTGTGCAAAGTATAAATCCCAGTTAAATCCTGGGTATTGCGCACTTAACTCATCACGTTTTACTTGGTTTAGGGTTAAATCACGATTACGGCGTTTTTCACGTGGCCAATGACCTTCTGCAATTTTGGTTTCAAGCGCTAAAATCGCTTGTGCACGCTCTGTGGTATTATCAACCCCTGCAAATTTAAGCATATCGGCAATATGTGCAACATACGCTTCACGGGTTTTTACAAAACGTTCTGCATCTTCAAGGTAGTAAGAACGATCAGGTAAACCTAAGCCACCTGCACCTAATGACATTTCGTATTTATTGGGATCTAAACGGTTAAACCACATACCGCCGCCAAGAGGTGCACTTACACCCGTAAGCCAAGATTGGCCAAATACTTTTGCCAAATCATCAGTAGAGGCAACCGAATTGATGTCGTTAAGCAACGGCTTAATTGGCGTGATACCAAGTTTATTAAGCGTCTCGGTATCCATGTACGAGTTATAAAAGTCAGCGACCAGTTGCTCTTCGGCGTTTAAGTTTTCACGTGCTGCAATTTCTTCAATAATTTCTTTAACGCGATCTTCACTGCGCTCAGCTAGCGCAGAGAATGCACCATAGCGGGTTTTATCTGCTGGCATTTCATAGTTGTCGTACCATGAACCACTGGCGTACATGAAGAAATCGTCGCCTGGTTTTACTGCTTCATTACGCGCAGTTAAATCAACCCCAAACGTGCCTAATTCGGCTTGCTCTGTTGCTTGTGGTTTTTCTGCAACTGCCGCTACTTGCTCAGTTTTTGTTGTTTGTGGCTCAGAACAGCCAGTAATAAATGTGGCAGCGAGCGCCGCTGCAATTAAACTCTTTTTCATTATTTTCCCCGAAGACTCGTTATATTAAATGAATCGTTGTTGTTATTAGGTTTAGTCTTTCGATTGTTATTAATATTCACAAACTAAACAATGTGTTTGAGGTGAATCACCGCATTGCTCGACAAAACGGTGTTAAAAAACAATCTTAGTCAATAAGAGTGCCTTAATCCGGTTAAATAACCAATAGCTAATGCACAATTTTGCTGGTTTATTAATCGCTCGACTGTTTTTGTTGCAAGGTCCACATATGAGCATATTCACCATTTTGCATGAGTAATTCATCATGTTTACCTTGCTCTACCACTTCTCCGGCCTTAAGCACGATAATAGTATCGGCATCGGTAATTGTTGATAAGCGGTGCGCAATAACAATACTGGTGTGGTTAGAGGCTACTTCTCGCATAGCGTTTAATATGGCCTGCTCAGATTGTGAGTCGAGCGCGGAAGTGGCTTCGTCAAAAATTAAAATCGGCGATTGCTTTAAAATAGCGCGAGCAATAGCAATACGTTGTTTTTCGCCGCCAGAGACTTTTAGTCCGCGTTCACCGACTAAGGTTTTATCGCCTTTATCTAGGCTATTAATAAAGTCTGTTAGATGCGCCATGTTTATGGCTTTGTTTACTTCATCTTCACTGGCGCTAGGTCTGCCATAGTGAATATTTTCGCGTATGCTGGTATTAAATAACACAGTATCTTGCGGCACTATGGCAATAGCTTTACGCAAACTTGCCAAGGTGACTGTGTTTATGGCTTGATTATCAATTTTTATAGCGCCTGATGAAAGTTCATAAAAACGATATAACAAGCGGGCTAACGAACTTTTACCTGCGCCACTAGCACCTACAACCGCTACCTTAGCACCAGGGTTTACATGAAAACTGACGTTCTTAAGAATAGGGCGTTTACTATCGTAGCTAAAGCTGACATTTTCAAAGCTAATTGCCCCATTTTTGAGTGCTAATGGTTGCGCAGTTTCGCTATCTGCTACTTTGGGTGAGGTATTTAATAACCCAAGCATGTTTTCAAGGTCGGTAAGGGCACGGCGTATTTCACGGTACACAAATCCCAAAAAGTTAAGCGGTAAAAAGAGTTGAATCATATACGCATTGATCATTACCAGCTCACCAATCGTTAACTCGCCGGTAACCACTTCATTAGCGCCAAGCCACATTAATGCGGTTATGGCACACGCAATGATCAGCGCTTGCCCTGAATTAAGCGCCAATAACGAGAGTCTGTTTTTTAATCGTGCTTGTTCCCAGGTTGCTAAAAATGTGTCGTAAGTTTTGGCTTCATAGTGTTCATTATTAAAGTACTTTACGGTTTCGTAATTTAATAGGCTGTCGATGGCACGGGTGTTACTTTGATTATCAGCAGCGTTTGACTCACGAATAAAGCGGTTTCGCCATTGGGTAACCGTCACGGTAAAAAAAATATAAATAGCCACAGCCAATAGGGTGATTAACGCGAACCAAATAGAAAACAAGGTGCCAAAAATAATCGCTACGGTCATTATTTCAAACAACGTGGGCACAATATTAAACATTAAAAAACGCATTAAAAAGCTTAAGCCACTGGTGCCGCGCTCTATGTCTCGACTTATACCGCCAGTTTGTCTGTCTAAATGAAAGGCTAAATCTAGCGAGTGCAAATGTTTAAACACTTTAAGGCCAATATCTCGCATGGCATGCTCGGTGACTCGCGAAAATACTGCATCGCGTACTTCACCCAAAAATACGCTAGCAAAGCGCAATGCGCCGTACATAACGAGTAATAAAGTAGGAACGAGTAGTAGTGGGTTAATTGATTTATCAACCGAATCAATTATTTCCTTTAAAGCCCATGGCATGAGTAATGTCGCCCCTTTAGCACCGACTAGCGCTAATATGGCAATCAGCACACGGCCTTTAAATTTAGTGATGTAAGGCCAAAGAGTTTGAATGCTTTGTTTTAAATTCATGGCGTCGGGGCGTTTTACTGAACTTTGTCTGGAGCGCATCGAGGATCTCAGTATTTGTTTTTATATAAATTAATTAGCTTAAGAACGGCTATTGTATTTTAATTAGCTGCCCTTATATACTAGCTATCCTTTATTTTAGTTTTAAATGACCAATGTTTAAATTTCGCGTTTTTTTAGCTACTTGCTTGTTTTTTGCTGCACTCTTTAGTGTGCAAAGCCATGCTATGGGCGTAAAGCACGAATTAAACAGTAACCAAAGCGGTTATAGCGATGTTATTAATGTTGACCATTTAACTAACATTTCCGTACCTACAAAATCGCTTGGCGATTTACAGCATAAAAACTCAAAGCATTCTGATTTTGCTGCGCATCAGCCTAGGCTAACAGCCAATAACTCATTTTTATTTTTACATAGTGCGCAGGGCGATCCTGAATACGATGTAGTGCATGAGTTTTTTGCCCTAAATGGCTGTAGGCATATTTTTTTGCGACCGCAAGCAGTCACTATAAATCAGCCTTGGTATACTTGGGTATTTAAAAGTAAAAAGTCGCGCTTGAGCGGCTGGAAAGACGCTAACCTGTTATACACCGCTGTAACTACCTACCACGCTTAAAATTCCTTATTTAATGTTAATTGGTTTTAACGCATCGCGTTTTGACCTGCAGATTAATTGTGCCTAATAGGTACGTTACTGGGCTATGCCTAGTAATAAGGAATAACTATGTTAAGTCTAAAAAAAGAGAAAAAGCCATTTAAGGCTAAGTTTAAATTGAGCTATGTAGCCATGCTGATTGTATTAGTGTTACTAGCAATAAGCGCCTTACCTAATTTATACCCGAATAAGTCGTGGTTGCATATTAGTGCAGCTTCTGATGTTAAAACGCAAGTAATGCCAAGTACTGAGAACCTAGTTAGCTTTTTAAATAGCCAAGGTTTTGAAGTGAGTGAAAGTTTAAAAGACCCAGCACATATTAATGTACTTTTAAATACGCCTACACAAAGTGCGCAGGCTCAAGCGGCTTTAAAATCAAATTACCCAAATACACAGGTTAAAATTGTTGAACATGCAACCAGCCCTGTTTGGTTACAAGAGTTTGGTTTATCGCCCATAAAACTGGGTCTTGATTTAAACGGCGGGGTATTGTTTGTACTTGATGTTGATTTAGAAAAAGCGATTGATGAGCAATTGCTCAGTGCATATCAACAGACAAAAGCCATTATTGTTAAACAAAAAGCCTATGGCGTTAAAGCGCAGCAGACTAATCAGGGCTTTGAAATAAGTGCGCTTGAGAATGCTGACGATAAGCTAACAGTTGTTATAAAAGAGCTTAAAAGCCGTTTTGAAAACCTCACTACAACCACATCAACTAATGGCAACTTACAGGTCGTTAAAGTGAGTTATTCTGAGCAAGGGCGCAGCGCATTTGATAAAGAAGTGATGAGTCAAACACTTACGACACTTCGCTCACGCATTGAAGAGCTCGGCATAACTGAGGCCGTTACACAGCGCCAAGGTAAGCAGCGCATTCGTATTGAGCTACCTGGCGTGCAAGATCCGGCTGAAGCAAAACGCATAATTGGTGCAACCGCGTCATTAGGGTTTTATCAACTTAAAGAGAGAGGCGGGCAAACGTTTAATTTGCAATCGGGAGGGACCATTAAGCTTGACCCTGTACCTATATTTACCGGTGAGCATATTAATAACGCTAATATAGGGCGTGATGATTGGGGTAAACCTTTGGTACAACTGAGCTTAGATGGCCAAGGTGGCGATGCTATGTCGGCGTTTTCAAAGGCGAATATAGGTAAACCTATGGCAACGCTCTATTCAGAGTATTCACAAAATGCCAAAGGTGAAGTGGTTAAAAAAAGCGAAGTTATTAATGTAGCGAACATTGCCCAGCATTTAAGCTCGCGTTTTAGTATAACCAATATGCAAAGCCAACAAGCGGCTGCCGATTTAGCGCTATTACTACGCGCAGGATCACTCACTGCGCCCGTAACTATAGTGCATGAGCAAACTATTGGTCCAAGCCTTGGCCAAGACAATATTAATAATGGATTAGCAGCGTTAATGTTAGGCATGGGTTTAACACTTGCGTTTATGGCACTGTGGTACCGCCGTTTAGGGCTTATTGCAAATGTTGCGTTAATTTTAAACTTAACCTCTTTAGTGGGGCTAATGTCGTTATTACCTGGGGTGGTTTTAACTCTTCCAGGGATAGCAGGCTTAGTATTAACTATAGGAATGGCGGTTGATACTAACGTGATTATATTTGAACGCATAAAAGAAGAGCGTCGCAAAGGTCGCCCCCCGTATCAAGCGATACAAGAGGGTTATAAACAGGCTGCTAATACTATATTTGATGCCAATATTACCACCATGATCACCGCGATTATTTTATATGGCATAGGCTATGGCCCGGTAAAAGGCTTTGCGATAACGCTAGCGCTGGGTCTTATTACATCGGTGTTTACTGGTGTCTATGTATCGAAATATTTAAGCCAAAGCTTATATTTAAAGCTGGGTAAAAAAGCAGGAGTAAACGCGCATGCTTAACACTTTTTTAAAATGTGAGACAGGGTCACGTATGCGTTATACAGGCTTGCTTATAAGTGCCATATTTGTGTTGTTATCGGTATTCACCATTGCACAAAAAGGGCTTAATTTTGGCCTTGATTTTACGGGTGGTTATTTAACAGAATTTACCACCAGCCAAGGTGTTGAACTAAAACAGCTTGAGCAATTTATTGCTAAAAACCATCAAGGTGAATTTGAACTTACAGCACAGGGCAATAATCATTTTCAATTAACGCAAGCGCCAAGTGAGGAAGCTAATAATGATGCTTGGAAAACCGCGATTAGCCAAAACCCAGATATAAACGCTGAGGTTTTATCATCGGCTTATATTGGCTCTCAAGTGGGTGACGAATTATTTGAGCAAGGCTGCTTAGCCTTATTTGCTGCGATGGTAGCGGTAATGATTTATTTAGCTGTTCGGTTTGAGTGGCGTTTAGCATTAGGCTCTGTGGTGGCTTTATTACATGATTTAGTGCTGGTGATTGGCTTATTTTCGTGGTTACAAATAGAGTTTAACCTAACCGTTTTAGCCAGTTTATTGGCAATAATTGGCTACTCCCTAAATGACTCAATAATAGTGGGTGATAGGGTACGTGAGCTATTACGCATACCAACAAATATTTCGCTAAAACCAAGCAGTATTATCAACAGCGCTATTAAAAGCACCTTAACTCGTACGCTTATTACCTCTGGGACTACGCTCGCAACGGTGGCCAGTGTTTGGCTGTTAGCAGGTGCGCCGCTTCAGGGATTTGCAATTGCTCTGTTTGCAGGAATAGTCGTAGGCACGTTATCGTCCATTTGTATTGCTGCAACATTACCCGAGCTACTTGGGTTAAGTGTTAAAAACTACGATAAGCAAGTGGATCAGCAAACGCAGGCATTAATGGATATGCCATAGGCTTAAATCAGCATTGTTGTTACACAGCAAAGGGATAGTGTTCGATGTGGCAACAATGCTAATACCAACCTACATAGATATTTGAACAATTTAACGAATTAAATCCCCCTATAACGTTGTTAAAATTTTTTCATTTAGAACAACTAGATGTCAAAAATTTTGCCTAGTTATAGAGCAATTTTCTTATCGTTAAAATAGGTCCCATATCCAAGCAGATTGGTATAAAATAGCAAATTATTTTTATCGAATTGAGTGAATTCTCCAAATGAATAAAGCCCATGTTACAGAGCACCTGCGTTTTGCCTTAGAAGAGCAGCTCAATACTGCGAAAATTGCAGCTAAAACAGCCCACGATACCGCGACTCACGAAGAAAGTATTGCAGAAACTCAATATGATACGCTCGGGCTTGAAGCTGCCTATTTAGCGCAAGGTCACGCTGATCGGGTGAATGAGTGTTATAAAGAAATACAACTATTTGAAGCCATCTACAACGACGCCGTTACAGGCACAATAGCAGTCAGTTCATTGGTGTGTTTAGAAGATGATGCAGGCACACAAAAATGGTTTTATTTAGGCCCAGCAGCTGGTGGATTAACTGTTGATATTAAAGGCACAACTATTCAAGTGCTTACCTCTGGTGCACCATTAGGCCACCAGTTATTAGGTAAACAAGTCGATGATGAAGTTAGTTTAACTATCGGTGATGTAAAACATAGTTACGATGTGGTTAAAGTGCTTTGAATGTAGTATTTATTTGTCTCTTACTCTGAGGCGCAGCATCTCGTAGGCCTCTTTGTTAAATTATTGCCTAAAACTTATAGAATAAAATTAAAGATGAGCCGTTTATGAACTTAGTATTGGTCAGTGATATTTTTGGTAATACAGCGGCTTTAAAAGCATTAGCTGAAAAACTAAACGCTCAGTCTATTGTCGATCCCTATGGCGGGTTTGATATGGCGTTTAACTGTGAACAGCAGGCCTATGAGTATTTTAGCCAGCATATTGGCCTTGATGAGTATGTAGCTATTTTACAAAAAGCGATTAAACCACTCGCTGGCAACACTATATTGATAGGTTTTAGTGTTGGCGCATCGGCAATTTGGTCAATGTCTGCACACCCGGTGATTAAAACGATAGCTAAGGGCATTTGTTTTTACAGCTCACAAATTAGGCACCATACAGATATACAACCACAATTTGAGATTGAACTCATATTTCCGTATTATGAGCCGCACTTTGATGTTAAATCACTACAGGTGGAGCTTGCAACAAAGGCTAATGTTAACGTAAAGCATGTTGATTACTTACATGGTTTTATGAACCCACACTCAAGTAATTTTAATCAGAATGCCTACGATCAAACATTAGCTGCGCTATCTAAAGAACTAAAAAATTAGCAGTTAAGCGTTATTACTTTCTGTAATTTCATGCTTTTTTCACAAACTTGGCCGTTACCATCATTTCGCCAATACCATCGACTTTACAATCTAGCTGGTGATCTTTTTTATCAAGCACACGTCTAACTACCGCTTTCGTGCCAATTTTTATAACCTGAGAACTGCCTTTAATTTTTAAATCTTTGGCTACGGTTACTTTGTCACCATCGGCTAGTAAAGTGCCGTTTGCATCTTTTACCAAAATAGCGTCTTCATCGCTTGTATTATTTGGGTTCCATTCATAAGCACATTCTGGGCATATAAGCAGCTGTTGGTCTTCGTAAACGTATTCACATTGGCATTTAGGACAAGCGGGAAGAGACATGATGATCACTTTTAGTATTAAATTTTGGCTATTTTAAAACACAAATTAGTAATAAAAAAGTTCATCAAAAATTTTTATCTTTACGCTAAAAATATCTCGTTTGTGCGCATCTAAAAAAGGGCATATAAATCACCTGTCGCTTAAGCAATTTAAGCGCTAACGTTTATAGTAGATATTCGTTAAAGCACCTATCGTATTAAGTGATTTGCTAAATGCTGCACTTAGTGCGATAGGTGTTTCTATTTGCTGTTTTATTCGCTGAGCTAACTGATTAGCAAGGCTGCTTTGTATATTTTGACTTAACTAGGAAAAGTCGTGTTTAAAACCTTAATTGTGGTTGATAACAATGAGCAAACGCTTGCTCTTTCATTTGAAAATGTCATTACCTTTAACACCTATTTGCGTGACTACCCAAAACGCAACGAACCAAAAACCCGCATAATAAATCTATGTGATGCTAGCCAGTATTTAAGTAAAGGCTATTACTGTTCGTTACTTGCTGAGGCGCGCAAGCACCAAGTATTACCGAGTGTAAAAACAATTAACGCGCTTCGAAGCAATCAAGCGCCATTACAAAATATTGGCCATATTGATGGTGCTGTTTATTTTGGTCACGCGGGAAATGATCAACAAGCTAAAGTCGCTAAATCGGTATTTAAACAATACCCAGCGCCTATTTTATTTGTTGATGAGCAAGGCCTATTACAACAAGGATCATTAGCGTCCCTAAGCGAGCAACAAAATGCTGCGTTTATTGAAAAGCTAAATGAGTTTACCCAAACGCAATGGCGTATTGGTAAAGTAGAGCGCCGTTTCCGTTGGGATATGGCGATATTGGTTGATCATAACGAAAAAGTACCGCCAAGTGATAAAGATGCAATAGCCCGTTTTATAAAAGCAGCAGCGAAACATGGTATTAACGCAAAAGCACTCAGCTTTGATGAAATAGACAATATTGCCCAGTTTGATGCGTTATTTATTCGCCAAACTACAGCAATTGACCATCCAACATACCGGCTTGCAAGTAAAGCGCAAAGTCTCGGGTTAGTGGTAATTGACGATGCTGAATCTATTTTACGTTGTTGTAATAAAGTGTACTTACATGATGCATTCAATTATCAAAAAGTACCGAGTTTAAAAACAGTAGTAGTGGCTGATAAATCAAGCGATACCATTGAGCAATTAGAAGCTGCATTTACTTATCCGCTGGTATTAAAAATGCCAGAAGGGTCGTTTTCAAAAGGCGTTTATAAAGTTGCTAATCGTGATGAATTAGAAGCTAAGCTTAGTGAATTATTTGCACTGAGTGCGCTGGTATTGGCACAAGAGTACATGTATACCGAATACGATTGGCGTGTAGGGGTACTTAATGGTCGTGCTATTTATGCATGTCGTTATTTAATGGCGCGTAACCATTGGCAAATATACAACCATGATGCAAAACGGTTTTTTTCCGGTGGCTTTGAAACGTTACCTACCTTTGAGTTACCCAAAGCCGTGTTAGACGCTGCTTTAAAGGCCTGCAAAACAGTGGGTAAAGGTTTATACGGTGTAGATGTTAAAGAGCACCAAGGTCGTGCGTATGTATTGGAAGTAAACGACAATCCAAGCATTGATCACAAAGTAGAAGATGGTTACTTAGGTGACGAGCTATACATGATCATAATGGATGAGTTTAAACAGCGTTTAGAAGCACGAGGCCGCGGCTAATGCCTATTGCTCTGGCTGAAAAAGTAATAGTGGCAGAGGCGACTAAGCTAGTTATTCGCCCTGCAATAACCTCTGACTTAAAGGCGTTGGTGGCGCTTGAAAATACTTGCTTTAGTAACGATAAGCTAAGTGCGCGTAGTTTAAAGCGCTGGCTTGGGGCTAAACATGGGATTTTATTAGTTGCTGAGCAAAATGCGCAACTATGTGGCTATGGTTTAGTGTGGTGCCATAAAGGCACGCGTTTAGCGCGTTTGTATTCGTTAGCCGTATTACCAACGATGCAGGGCAAGGGGATAGCCAAAAAATTACTCAATGAACTTGAAAAAGCGACCAGTGAGCGTGGACGTATTTATTTACGCCTAGAAGTTGCAGTAAATAACGACAGCGCCATTGGGCTTTATAAAAGTGTGGGGTATCGCGTATTTGGTCAATACAGTGATTATTATGACGATCACAGTGATGCCTTACGCATGCAAAAAAATATTCGCCAAACCAGTGAGTTGCAGGTTGAGCGTTTAACGCCATGGTATCAGCAAACCACCGAGTTTACCTGTGGTCCTGCTGCGTTATTAATGGCAATGGCTGCTCTTGACTCAAACACAGAGCTGAGTCAGTCACATGAATTAGCTTTGTGGCGTGAAGGCACCACTATTTTTATGACCTCTGGACATGGCGGGTGTCACCCGTTTGGCTTGGCACTGGCTGCAAATAAACGCGGTTTTACAAGTGAGGTAATTGTTAATACATCTGAACCATTATTTTTAGATGGGGTTCGCAGTGATAACAAAAAATCAGTATTGGCCACGGTTCATCAACAGTTTGTTGAGGGTATTGCAGCGGCAAATATTTCAGTTACACAAAAAGATGTTGAATTAACTGACATAGAAAACTGGTTGAGTCAGGGGTTTAGTGTGTTGCTGTTAATTAGTACGTATCGGTTTGATGGTAAAAAATCACCGCACTGGGTGTGTGTAACCCATTTAGATGCACATTGTGTTTACGTACATGACCCTTTTTGCGAGCCTGGAAAAGATAACCAGCTAGCAATAGATTGTCAGTACGTACCAATTGCACGTAGCGACTTTAGTAAAATGTCGGCATTTGGTAGCCAAAGGCTCAGAACGGCAGTTGCTATTGGTAAAGTAAAATAGATTAGGATATTAAGTGATATTTTTAGATTTTATCGATGTAGCGCCATACTCATGGGCAGCTATTGGCACCGCCGCTTTTTGTGGCGCTATTATTGGTATAGAGCGTCAATTGCGCGGTAAACCTGTGGGTATTCGTACATCAGCATTAATAACGTTAGGCACATATTTGTTTTTATCTACGGCGTTTAATTTACAAGGGGATGTGATTGATCATTCTCGTGTAGTGGGGCAAATAATCACGGGTATTGGTTTTTTAGGCGCAGGCGTTATGCTAGCAAAAGACGGTGCAGTAGTAGGGGTTACCTCCGCGGCCACAATTTGGGTGCTTGCGTCTATTGGCGTGATGATCGCAACCGAAAACTTAGGTGCTGCAATTAAGCTTTCTATATTGGTGGTTGGTATTTTATATGGTGTTGATGTGCTCGAAGCTAAGTTTAAAAGCCTCAGCAAAGGTGTGCATGCTAAAGTAAAAAGTTATCACAAACGTTATTATCGAAAAGACAGTATAGATACCGAACGCCACTAAATAGTGGCGTTTTTGCTTTAATTAATATATTTATTTACATGAACTCTAGATTAATGAGAGGATAGTATTTTAATGGATTAAAGGTATTAAGAATGCAAGGAAGTTGTATAGATGTTTTTCCAGTTCCTGAAAATAGAAAATATTGGGTCGTTAGGGCTGGAGTAGGGGCTCACTTTTTCTCTCATTTCGTTCAAAATAATCTTGTAGCAATTGGTCATGCTGATATGCTCAATTTATCTACCTTCGAGGACACTAGCTTCCTATCCATTGAACAAAAATCAAAAATAATTTCATCACATCAGAAATTTCTTCTTGAAAAAGGTGAATCAAAAAGTCAGATAGGTAATAAAAACGCACAGATAAAACGGTTTATCACAGATATCAAAAAGAATGATATAGTCATTAGTGTAAGTGATGAACGTATTATAGCTGGCGTTATTAAGTCTGATTGTTATTTTAGTGACCAATCAATAGAATTAACAGACCTAGTTAAAGTAAAAGATGTAAAGACTTGCGATTTTTCTTTAAGATACGATGTTCACTGGGGTAGAAGCCAAAGTAGAGATAATATTCCTTACCCATTAGAAAGAAGTTTAAAAAATACTGGTGCTGTCTTTGGGGTAAACAAAATTGAGCATATCCAAGCTTTAAACCATTGGCTTTTCCCAATCCATTTAGTTAATGATGAAGTTAGATGTTCAGTTAATATTGCTTCAGAAAAAGCTTTAGGAAATAATGAAGTCGCTAATTTATCAAATACTTATCGACAGTTAGAGTTACTTTCTTCTTTTTTGAGAACATGCAAGGGAGAAAATGATGCTTCCTTAGGTAATTTTTATAATTTCTTAAAAGATAATGCAAGCACTTTCAACTATGAACTGACAGTTCAACATGCATTTATGTCTCCTGGTGTAGAGTATCTTCAGTTAAATACAAATGATTTTATAAAAAATATTTATTTTGCAGCTGCCTTTGCTGCATTATTTAACACACAGATCGCTGTTGCAGATGAAATTAAAGCTGATATGAGAATTTCCAGTAGTAAAATAGCTATATTAGTGGAAGAAGTAAAAAGAGAAACGAAATTTAATAATAGTAAAAGCGAACTAAATTTAAGGATAAAAAAAGCAGATAAAGCGTTACTGGAACTAGATGATGGTTTTGGCGAGGCTATGCCTTCTAATAAACTGATTTTATAATTATTAACCTAAAATATATATAAAATGTTTCTATTATGAACATGTAGGGCTGCAAGTGAACTTTTTTGATGCATTTAAAAAACCATGGCGAGATAACTGGGCAGAGACTCTTCAATTTATTGTTGTAGCTTTTGGTTTAGTTTTTTCTGGTTTCTGGGCTTATCATACGTTTGATACACTTTTACAAAAAGATAGAGCTGAGGCTGAGTTAAAGAAAACGACAGCCGAGTTAACTAAAAGTAAGGCAGAGCTCGCAGATTTACAAAATAAAATTAATGGAGTTGATTCGAGCGTAATTGATATTGACTTAAAAACAACTGGCCTTCCCAATGGGAACGTAGGTTTGATAGTTAATGTAATTATTAAGAATACAGGGACTAATGATGTTCGTATGTCTTGGGTTGAATCACCTTTAAAAATTTATTTGACTAAATATAAAGGTGATAAATTGAAAGGAGAATCGTCGCTAAGTCCACTTTTATACTCTAGCCTTCAGGATCAAAATTCTCAAAATAAAAAATATATAGAGGAAGCACATCTCCTTGTTGGAGTGAAAAAGACTTTATCTTTTTTTACTGAAATTGAAAGATCGGGCTTATATTATTTAGCATTCGAAGCTTCTGTAGACTTATCAATAAAAAATAAATTAAACGACTCTGAAAAATTACCTGTTTGGTTTGCCTCTTCGTATATATTTATCGAAACTGAGTAATTTATTGTGCATATTTACAGAGTAAAACTTAACCAAATAATTTTCGTCGCACGACTTTACGGTATTCGCTGGGTGTTTGGCGTAATACTTTTTTAAATACTCGGGTTAAATGCCCTTGGTCGTTGTAACCAACCTCTAGTGCAAGCTCTTGAATTGACAAGTTAGAAGAAGCCAATAAATCTTTAGCGCCTTCTACTCGTAGCTGTTGCCAATACTCGATGGGGCTTTGGTTGGTGGCACTTCTAAATCGACGGGTAAAGGTGCGATAACTTAAACTAAATTGAGCTGCCACTTGTTGTAAATTAAGTTCACTGGCTAAATTTGTTTTTAACCAAAATTGTATTTGTGCAATCAGTTCATCAGGGTGCCTATCTACTGCTCCCTCTAAATAACGTTGATCTTCGTAGGGTTTACGAATTTCATGGGAAAAGTTGCGCTCTACATGTTGCGCCGCTTCTTTACCGTAATATTGACTAATAATATGCACGATAACATCAGCAAGTGCATTTAAACTGGCTACGGTATACATACGCTCTGACTGAGTGATAAAAAAATCCGGTTTTAAACTTACATTAGGGTAGTCATGCTTAAACTGCTTAGCATAATGCCAATGCGTAGTTGCGGGGTGGCCGTCAAGTAAACTAGCCTCTGCGACAAAGCAATTACCTGTGCCTACTCCAATTATATGACTTCCTACAGTAAAGCTCTCGCTCAACCAAGTGACTAATTGTTGATTAGTGCGAATCACTGGGCGTGGGTTACGCCAAATGCCTGGCACAATCACTAAATCGCAATAAGGTGAATTTTCGCTAGTACAATCAGGAATAATCGATAGCCCAGTTCGCGTCTTAATGGCATCACTATTTTTAGCCACTAAATGAATAGCCAGAGGTTTAAAGCTGTTTTTATCACTATGGCCTTTAGCAAATGCTTCGCCGGCACGTAGCATTTCAATCGGTAGTGTAAGACTGGTTACCAGCAAGTGTTCAAACACCGCAATACCAATATTAATGGGAGGGGGTAATGGGTTATTGCTCATTATGAATGCTCCGACCAGTTATTTTTGGCCTTTTATGCCGCTTATTTGGCTATTAAAGCACAAAGGTGTATCTGTAATCCAATTAAACTAATGTCATATTCTTATAACACGCATTTTAAAGGTAAATTATGACTGCATTACCCGTTATTGTAGGCATGGGAGGCATTAATGCCGCTGGCCGTACTTCTTTTCATCAAGGTTATCGTCGTATCGTGTTAGATAGCTTAGCGGCGCAAGCTCGCCAAGAAACGTTTTTAGGCCTTGCCACACTGATGAACTTGGTGACTACAGTAAACGGCCAACTTGAAGACAGCCATGGTAATCTTGTTGAGCAAAGCGACATTGAAGCACGCTTTGGTGAGCAAATTATTGCCGGTACTTTGATCCGTAAAATTGAAAAAGAACATTTTGATGTTGATGCCACACCTTGGCAGCAAAAAATGACCTTAACGGCTTCAGATGATAGTGCAATTGTGTTTGAAACACGTCGTCGTGACTTACCATCGCCTTTACCAAGTAACTGGCAAATAGATGATCTTGATAATAAAAAAGTAAAAGTCACGATTGCTGCTGAGCTTGACGTAAAGCATGACTCAACCCGTGATAACCCGATTAAGTCGGCAGGGCAATTTCCAACAGGATTTGATCCTGCCATTATGTATAACAGCCGCTACCAGCCGCGTGGTTTACAAGCGACTATATTTGCTGCCACCGATGCAATTAAATCAACAGGACTCGATTGGCAACACATTATGAATAGCGTAGAGCCTGACAAAATTGGCACCTACTCAGCCTCAGTTATTGGTCAAATGGATGATAAAGGCTTAGGTGGATTAGTTAAAGCACGGCAGCAGGGCGATCGTGTAAGTACTAAGCAGTTAGCGCTGGGTTTAAATACAATGTCGACCGATTTTATTAACGCCTATGTTACCGGCAATGTAGGGACAACTTTTTCAACATCGGGTGCATGTGCCACATTTTTATACAATTTACGTGCTGCCGTTAACGATATTCAAGCTGGGCGGACCCGTGTTGCAGTGGTTGCCAGTGTTGAATGTGCGATTACTCCAGAAGTGGTTGAAGGTTTTGGCAACATGAGCGCGCTGGCAAATATTGAAGGTTTGCGTCGTTTAGATAATTTAAGCAATGATGATGAGCCTGATTACCGTAAAAGTAGTCGTCCATTTGGTGAGAACTGTGGTTTTACCTTAGGTGAGGGTGCTCAGGTTGCTATATTAATGGATGATGCACTGGCATTGGAGCTCGGTGCAGATATTATGGGCAGTGTGCCCGATGTATTTGTGAATGCCGATGGGGTTAAAAAATCAATTACCTCACCAGGTCCTGGTAACTACATCACCATGGCGAAATCAGCTGCCCTTGCTACTAGCTTGTTAGGTAAAGAGGCACTGCAACAACGTAGCTTTATTTTAGCGCATGGCTCAAGTACACCACAAAACCGTGTTACTGAATCTTTAATTTATCATAAAGTTGCGCAAACATTTGCTATTGATAACTGGAAAGTGACTGCGCCTAAAGCCTATGTAGGCCATACTATTGCGCCAGCTAGTGGCGATCAGCTTGCCATTGCGTTAGGTGTATTTAGTCATAATATTATGCCCGGTATTACCACCATTGATAAAGTCGCCGACGATGTTTACAGCGAACATTTAGATATTCGTAATAGCCACTATGAGTGTGGTGATATGGATATTGCGTTTATTAACTCAAAAGGCTTTGGTGGAAATAATGCAACAGCCACTGTGCTGAGCGCAAAAGTAACTATGCAGATGCTTGCTAAACGCCATGGTGATGCGCTGATGAATAGCTACGCTGAAAAACATAGCCAAGTGAAAGCGGCGCAGCATACCTACCAAACGCAAGCTGACTTAGGTCAATACTCACTAATTTACCGTTTTGGTGATGGTTTAATTGAAGAAAATGAGATTGTTTTAGATGAGCACAGCATTACGCTGCCAGGCTTTGAAAAAGCAATCACATTCAGTACAACAAATTCCTATCAAGATATGTTCTAAGCACACATACTTGTTAGCAAGGCGCTTTTATAGCGCCTTTTTTAATGTCTGTTCAAATATACTTAGCAATTAAACTGTGTTTATTTTTTTGCTTCCATGCTAAATAATAATTGGCAAGAATGGCTGTTAAGCCAATTACGACTGCAATAAATACTAGTGTTGCAAAATAGCTCATACCGTATCCGGTTGGTAAACCCACCAGCGTTTCGCCATAAGTCATATCAGAAAAACTAAAGCCTAAAACAGGGATAAGTAACCAACTTATTGCATGCAGTAAATACAAGTGAGCTAAGTACGAGAACATACTCGTTTTACCCAATGCTTGTAAAAATGTTGGCGAAAAGTCACTTTTTAGCTTGCTCAATACTTTCAGCATAATTAGACCTATACCAACGGTTAACAACATAAACTGCAGGGAAAGTGGGTATTTGGTCGGGTTTAAAAATGACATTATAGTGAGTAAATAAGAGTCACTAATCGTAAATAGCGACGCGTCACCATAAAGGTTAAAGCCACGTAAAAGCGTATATAAAATTAGGCAGCTGACACCTAAAATTAAGCCATAATCCAGCACCCGGCTACTGTATTGCTTGGCCTTGTAATAAACACCTGCACAATAGGCTAACGCCATTAACCCAACAATAGGTGCAATGGGGTAGGTGGTTCTAATTTTAAAGTTAAAAGGAAGTTCGAGTACATTTTTTTGATGTAAAACAGACCATATAGTATTTACGAGTGTATTTGGCGCAAAGTTGACGGCATCAAATAAGTTGTGGCCAAATACTAAAATTAAGCCCATGGCAAAAATGGCATACAGACCAACTAAGCGTAAAAGCCCTAGAATAATAAATCCCCAACCTATCGCCCAAATAACCTGAGCGTATAACATTGGAAATAGTGGGTTAAAGCTCCAAGACCACGACACAATAGTAAATTCAAATAATATAAGCACTAGTCCACGTATAATTAAGCTTTTTGAAAATGCTTGTGTGGAAGTGTATTTATGTTCGGTTATCGCAGCTGAAAGACCCGCTAAAAATATAAATAATGGCGCACAAAAGTGCGATATAAAACGAGTAAAAAAAGTAAGCGCATCTGTTCCTGGTATGGTCATGGGATCGGTCACTGAATAATTTAGGCAATAATACATGCCGTGATCAATCACCATAAATATAATGATAAGACCCCGAAGTAAATCTATATGATGCAATCGATTTTGGGTTATAGGTAATGACATAAAAATGCTTTAGTAAGATGGAAAAAACGAGCTTAATTGTATGTTATATTATATCAATTTGCGAGGGTGATTATAAAATACTTAAGTGTAACTTATGTTGTAAACGATTTTGCTCACTAACAGATTTTTACAGTTTTGTTTTTTAATAGAGTTACTATATAAATAATTAAATCCTTCATCCACTAGCAATTCAAAGGCCAAACATGCAAAAAATATTTATTCTTTTATTAATGATTATGTCGAGTGGCTGTACCTTTGTTGGCGCTTTATTAGATGGGCAAGCCGTTTCAAATGCAGATGATAACCAAAGAATGAATAATCCAGCTCGTTCTACGCCCCATAAAAATCCACTTGAACCGGTTCCAGTTGATAAAGATGGATTCAATTTTACCGATCTCGGTTTAAAAATAGACTCTGCAGTATTTGGGTTAGTAAAAGGAGATGACGGGGTGATTAAAAAATGCAGGCAGGTTACTAAGGTCTTAAAAGAATGTGTAGAAGTAGATAAATCTACTCTACACAGTAATGAATCTAAGCAGTTAAAAACTGATGATGAAATAATAAGTGTTGGTCTATAAAACTACTAATAAAATAGTAACTATGGTCGTAGCCAGCTTGCATTTCGAGTGTTAACGGATAGTCCTTCTGTGTTGCAACTGCCACTAAGTTTTGTGGCTTAAGTTGTTCTTCTAAAAAGTTATCGGCATCACCTTGGCTGACCAACATAGGTAAATAATCAGCTTGTTTGGCTTGTTGCATTAACTCGCAGCTATCATATTCTGCCCACTGGGCTTTATCAGTACCTAAATAACCAGTAAAGGCTTTAACACCCCAAGGGCAATCTATCGGGTTAACAATTGGGCTAAATGCTGTAGCGCTGGTATACGCTTTAGGATTTTTAAGGGCAATCATTAATGCGCCGTGGCCACCCATAGAGTGCCCAGAAATTGCTTTTTTAGCCGTTACCGGAAAATGTTGCTCTATTAATGCGGGTAGTTCCTTCACCACATAGTCGTACATATTAAAATGAGTATTGTAAGGTGCCTGCGTTGCATTGACGTAAAACCCTGCACCTTGAGCAAAATCGTAGCTGTCTTCGTTAGGAACGTTTTCACCACGCGGACTGGTATCAGGTGCGACAATAGCAATGCCTAGCTCAGCCGCTTTTTTAAACGCGCCTGCTTTTTGCATAAAGTTTTCATCAGTACAGGTTAATCCTGATAACCAATAAAGTACTGGTACTTTATTTTTTTCACTGGCGCCTGGTGGTAAAAATACCGCAAAACGCATGCTGCAATGGGTGCTTGAGGAAGTATGGCTATACTGCTTATGCCAGCCACCAGCCACTTTTGCTGTTGAGATATTTTCTAACATAACAATCCTTAAAAGCCGTTACTAAATAGCAACGGCTGGTGTTGGTGATTAAAAGAAATTAGTAATGAATAACAGTACGAATACTCTTACCTTCATGCATTAAATCAAAGGCATCGTTTATTTCTTCAAGGCTCATGGTGTGGGTAATAAAGTCATTAAGGGCGAATTCACCCGCCATGTAGCGTTCAACAATTTCAGGAAGTTGCGAGCGACCTTTAACGCCGCCAAAAGCGCTACCACGCCATACACGACCGGTTACTAATTGGAACGGGCGAGTTGAAATTTCTTGGCCAGCACCGGCTACACCAATAATTACAGATTCTCCCCAGCCTTTATGACAACACTCAAGGGCAGAGCGCATTACATCAACGTTACCAATACATTCAAATGAGTAGTCAACACCGCCATCGGTCATCTCTACGATCACTTCTTGAATTGGCTTGTCGAAGTCTTTTGGATTAATTAAGTCGGTCGCACCGAGTTTAGTCGCAAGTTCAAACTTAGAGGTGTTAATATCAATACCAATAATACGGCTAGCCCCAGCCATTTTTGCGCCAATAATGGCAGACAAACCAATGCCACCTAGACCAAAAATAGCCACTGTATCGCCCGCTGTTACTTTTGCCGTATTTGTTACAGCGCCCATACCGGTAGTGACACCACAGCCTAATAAACAAATTTCTTCTAACGATGCTTCTTTATTTACTTTAGCTAGTGAGATTTCAGGAAGTACTGTGTACTCAGAAAAGGTTGAGCAACCCATGTAGTGATAAATTGGTTGGCCGTCTTTGTAAAAGCGCGTTGTGCCATCTGGCATTAAGCCTTTGCCTTGTGTTTCGCGTACAGCAGAGCACAAGTTGGTTTTGCCAGAAGTACACATTTTACATTCACCACATTCTGCGGTGTATAAAGGAATAACGTGATCGCCAACTTCTACACTGGTAACGCCTTCGCCCACAGCGTAAACCACCCCAGCGCCTTCATGGCCTAAAATAGCGGGGAAAATACCTTCAGGATCTTCACCTGATAAAGTAAAAGCATCTGTATGGCATACACCTGTGGCAGTGATTTTTACCATCACTTCGCCTTTTTTAGGCATCATCACGTCAACTTCTTCAACGCTTAAAGGCTGGTTAGGGCCCCAGGCAATTGCTGCTTTTGATTTTATAAATTCAGACATGTGTATATCCTTTGTAGTGGTTTAAATATCAATTGTAGACCCAAACTGTTTGGGTGATGTGTCTATTGTATTTATTTCTATAATAATGATAATCTCTAAATTAATAAAACACTTTTACAGTATGGTAATAATGATGCGTTGGGAAGGGATTGATGAGTTTATTGCAGTTGGCGAAGAGGGAAGTTTTACTCAAGCTGCACAGGCGTTGGGTTTATCGGTTGCCCATATTAGCCGCCATGTTACTAAGCTTGAACAACGGTTAAATACCCAACTATTAACGCGTACGACCCGAAAAGTGGTATTAACCAAAGAAGGTGAGCAGTTTTTACACCAAGTAAAACAATTACAACACGCTATGGATGAGGCCACTCAGGGGCTAGCCTCTGTGCAAACATCCCCTAAAGGTAAAATTAAATTAACCGCACCGGTTATGTATGGTGAGAGTTTTATTATGCCTATAGTGCATTCATTTATGCATGATCACCCAGAAGTAGAAGTAATCGCAACACTCTCTAATGAGCAAGAAAACCTGCTGGAAGGCGGCTTTGATTTAGCCATTCGATTAGGCCATTTAAAAGACTCAAGTCTAAAAGCGCGGCGATTGAGCTCAAGACGATTTATTATGTGTGCCGCACCTAGCTATTTAGCGCGTTTTGGCGAACCCCATACGTTAGGTGAACTTAACCAGCATCAATGCTTAATTGGTAACAGTAGTTATTGGCGAGTAAATGAAAACGGTCGTGACAAACATATTAAAGTAGCAGGGAGGTTGCATTGCAATAGCGGTTGGGCACTGGTTGACGGCGCTAAAAAAGGGTTGGGTATTGTTCAGTTGCCGGATTACTACATAGAGAATGAAATAAAAACAGGGCAGTTAGTACCAATATTAACAGCTTATCAACCTCAGCAAGAGGGTGTGTGGGGGCTCTATCCTCCGCGGCAATTTGTTGCTACTAATGTACGGGTATTACTTGATTATCTAGTAACAGGATTAAAAGTTTAGCTTGGCTTAGTGATTTGCTTATAATATAGCCAAGTATAAGATTTATAAATTATTTCTTACATTTATGGTGATATTCAATTGCGCTGAGTTCGTGCTACTATAAAGCCACACTTTTAGCATTAATGTTTTAATTAATATGTTTCAACCTGTTAGCCTGTTTATCGGACTTAGATATAGTCGCTCTTCCAAAGGCAATGCGTTTATTTCGTTTATTTCTTTTTTTTCTATTGCAGGTATAGCGATTGGTTTAATGGCGCTCTTTACAGTAAGTAGTGTCATGAACGGTTTTGAAAGCAGCCTGAAAACGAATATGCTCGGACTCATTCCACACGTTGAAGTGCAGGCAAAACAACACTCTAAAGCGCAAATGAATACTCTTAAAGCCGATCTTGAGCAATCACCGTATGTTGATCATGTTAGTTTATACCGCCATGGTGAAGCTATACTACAAACAAATAAAGACCTGCATGGTGTGCTGCTGCAAGGGCTCTATGATAATGATGGCTCGCTTTATAAAATCACTGACAAAGTAGTGCAGGGTAATTGGCAAAGCGTATTAAATATTAATTATCACATTGCCATTAGCCGCTATTTAAGCCGTAAACTCGGCGTTGGCTTAGGCGATAAACTGCGCGTTATTATGCCTAATGCATCTACTTATACACCCCTTGGTCGTGTTCCTAGTCAGCGTTTATTCAAAATTGCTGCTATTTACGAAACCGGATCTGAAATTGACATGGGACTGGCATTTACCAGTGGTGTGTCATTACAACGAGTATTAAAGCAAAGTAGCTCTACACCCCCTAATTTAAGTGTGTCACTGTATGAGCCATTTGCACTTAATGAATTTATTCAAGACAGCCAACGTATCCTCAAAAATTTTAGCTACTCCGATTGGCGCAGTACCCAAGGCACTTTATTTGCCGCTGTCGCGATGGAAAAACGCATTATGTCTATGCTCCTTGGCTTAATCGTGCTGGTGGCGGTGTTTAACATTGTGTCGGCGCTCACCATGATGGTGAGTGAAAAACAAAGCGAAGTCGCTATATTGCAAACTCTTGGGCTAACGCCAAGCCAAGTACAAACGGTATTTATGGTTCAAGGTTTATATAACGGAGTGATTGGTACGGTAGTAGGTGCCTCTTTAGGTATTTTATTTAGCTTATATATAAATGAACTGTTGGCGTTGGTTGGTTTAAATTTATTATCGGGGATTTCACTGCCGGTCAAATTTGATGTGCTTAGCTTAAGTGTGATTGCTGTTTTAAGCTTAGCCATGAGCTTTTTAGCGACTTTATATCCCGCGCGTCAGGCCGCCAAAGTAAACCCAGCAGAGGTATTACGTTATGAATGATTTAGTAATTAGTTGTGAACAAATAAGTAAAGCCTACCAAGACGGGCAAAACCAAGTTGAGGTATTAAAAGGGGTTGATTTAGCCCTAACCCAAGGTGAAATGTTAGCTATTGTAGGCAGCTCAGGTTCAGGTAAAAGTACCTTATTGCATATTTTAGGTACCTTAGATACCGCCAGTTCTGGCAGTGCAAAAATAAAAAATCAAGATGTGGCTAAACTGTCTCGCAGCCAACAAGCCGCGTTTAGAAATCAAAACTTAGGGTTTATTTATCAATTTCATCATTTATTAATGGAATTTAGTGCGGTTGAGAACGTTGCTATGCCACTGTTAATAAAAGGCTTGAGTGCCAAAGAAGCAAATATAAAAGCGCTCGACATGCTTGATAAAGTCGGCCTTGCCCACAGAAGTAGCCATAAACCGTCGGCACTTTCTGGTGGCGAACGCCAACGTGTTGCCATAGCGCGTGCTTTAGTAACTGAGCCTGCACTGGTGCTTGCTGATGAGCCAACAGGTAATTTAGATAAGCAAAACGCGATTAAAATTTACGATTTAATTAATCAGCTAAATAAAAGTTTAAACACCAGTTTTGTGGTGGTGACTCATGATTTAGAGCTTGCCGACAAGCTGGGTAAAATAGCGTATTTAGATGATGGTAAATTAACGATAAAAGAGTCGAGCCATGTTGCTTAGTGCCTTTATAAGTAAACGTTTCAGAGCCTACTCAGGCCATAAAGATGAAAAAAACGCGTTTGTTAGTTTTATTGCCAAGGCATCCACTATTGGCATTTTACTTGGTGTTGCCGTGTTGATTGTGGCGTTATCGGTGATCAATGGCTTTGAGCAACAATTAGTGCATCGTTTATTAAGTGTCGTGCCACAAGTTGAATATGTGGCACCAAGCAGGCCGATTGCTGACTGGCCCAGCAAAGTCGAAAAATTAAAACAGCAACCACAAGTCACAGGGGCAGCTCCATTTATAGCAGTAAATGGTATGGCGCAATTTAAAAGCCAATTAAAAGCAGTTGAAATACGTGGTGTTGAGCCTTCGCTAGAGAGCGACGTATCAGCGGTTAACCAATTTACACAAGGTAAATTAGTCAGTCAGCTAGCACTTGAGGATGTTATTTTAGGCAAGCAAATTGTCACTCAACTTAATATATCAATAGGCGACAATGTCACTTTATTGATCCCACAAATTAGTGAAAAAGGACAATCATTACTTGCGCCAAAACGGGTTACATTAACACTCGCAGGCATTATAGAAATGGGCGGTCCTATTGATAGCAGTGCCGCGTTTATTCACCTTAGCAAAGCACAACAAACCTTAGGTTACGATCAAAGCCAAGTAACCGGCCTACGTTTACGGGTTGATGATGTGTTTGCAGCGCACCAAATAGCGTTGAGAGTAGGGCAAACAGTCACTGATTATGTGTATATATCGAGTTGGTTTAGAACCCAAGGCAGCTTGTATCAAGACATTCAAATGGTGCGCACGATTGTTTATATTGTGGTGTTTTTAATTATTGCAGTCGCCAGTTTTAACATTGTTTCGTCATTAGTGATGGAAGTGCGCGAAAAAGAAGGCAATATTGCCATTTTAAAAACCATGGGTGCCAAAGACAGTACTATATTGGCTACTTTTGTAATGCAAGGCTTAACTCAAGCATTTGTTGGCGTTGTTTTAGGCTCTATTATTGGAGTCATTCTAGCAATCAATATTAGTGAGCTGTTTACTTGGCTGAGCTTATTGCTGGGTGAAAATCCGCTAGAAGGTGTGTATTTTATCGAATTCTTACCGAGTAAATTAGTTTGGCAAGATATAGTGTTAACTGTTATTGCCACCTTTGTGCTTGCAATATTGGCGACGCTGTATCCAGCATGGCAAGCAACACGTGTTGATCCGGCAAAAGTATTGGGTAATTAAACACAGTATTTAATAGGGCGCTACGTGTAACTCTGATAAACTGCGCCGCTATTAAACAGCTTTTGTTTGCTGAGCACTTATTTACCTGGGATTTACTTTGACAAATAACGATATTTTACGCCGTATTCGCTACACCTTTGATTTAACCGATTCAGCAATGGTTGACGTGTTCGCCGCTGCAGAGCAGAGCGTCAGCACAGAGCAGGTGATTGCATGGTTAACTAAAGAGGGCGAGAAGGGTTACACCCCAATAAGTGACACCGAATTTGCGGTATTTTTAAATGGCTTTATAAATACTAAGCGCGGTAAACGTGACGGTGAGCAGCCAATCCCAGAGACTAAATTAAACAATAATATTATTTTTATGAAATTACGTATTGCTTTAAATATGAAAGCAGAAGACGTGATTGCCACACTAGCCTTAGTTGATTTTGATTTAAGTAAGCATGAACTTAGTGCATTTTCACGTAAAGTTGAAAACAAACATTACCGTGTGTGTAACGATCAAGTTTTACGTTTATTTTTAACCGGTGTGCAGCGTACTTTTCGGCCAGATGGCGAAAAAGCTTAATGCATTTTATGGAGGTTGGTTAGCAACCTCCATTTAAACCTCTTAAACTAACTCACTAAAATCTACGCTATTATTAGTCTTATCCTTCTACAACTTCAGTCTTATAAAGCATTTTATATTGTTGCGCTCGTAAAAACGTAGAGTCGTCTTTTGTTTTACTATTTTTTTATTACTTTTAACGTGTTATTCATTCAAATTGGCGTTTTTAGCATATAAATTCTTTATTAATGGGTTTTTATACAAAATAAACAACAATTTAATTCAACATCAAACACGTGCATCCCGTTTATTTATGATGTTAAAGTGTAAAAATAATGATCGCATAATCAATTTCTCCACTAACAATAGCGTTGATCATTTTTCCTGTTTCGAATTAAAAAATACCCACATGGAAGAATAAATATGAATTATATACACAGAACAATTGCGCAATTAAAGCAGACGAGCCCTGCGCAATGTGAGTTTTATCAAGCAGTAGAAGAAGTGCTGGACTCGCTAGAGCCTATATTTGCGCAAACCAGTCATTACCAACAACAAGCAATTATTCAAAGAATGGTAGAGCCAGAGCGTCAGTTAATGTTTCGCGTGCCTTGGGTTGATGACGAGGGCAATATTCAAGTAAATAAAGGCTACCGTATCGAATTTAATTCAGCGCTGGGCCCTTACAAAGGCGGCTTACGTTTTCATCCAAGTGTAAATGCCAGCATCATAAAATTTTTAGGCTTCGAACAAATTTTTAAAAATGCACTGACTGGTTTGCCTATAGGCGGTGGCAAAGGAGGCGCTAACTTTGATCCTAAAGGACGCTCTGATGGCGAGATAATGCGTTTTTGCCAATCGTTTATGACCGAGTTATATCGTCATATTGGCCCTACAACCGATGTACCTGCAGGAGATATTGGCGTAGGGGCAAGAGAAATTGGTTATATGTTTGGCCAATACAAACGCTTAACAGGGCGCTATGAAGGCGTACTAACCGGTAAAAGCTTACTTTGGGGCGGATCGCTTGCTCGCAAAGAAGCAACGGGTTATGGCGCAGTGTATTTTGCTAACTATATGCTTAAAGATCGTGATGACAGCTTAGCAGGAAAACGCTGTTTAATTTCAGGCTCAGGCAATGTGGCTATTTATGCCATGGAAAAATTATATCAATTAGGGGCCACACCTATTGCCTGTAGTGACTCAAAAGGCACTTTGTACGATGAGAGTGGCATTGACTTAAAACTCATTAAACAATTAAAAGAGCACTCACGAGGATGCCTAAGTGACTACCTAGATACTCATCCTCAGGCAAAGTATACGCCCCGCGATGAGTACCCTCAGGATGGTCATGCTGTATGGCGTTACAGTGCGGATGCGGCTTTTCCTTGTGCTACGCAAAATGAATTAACCCAAGCGGATGCAAAAGCACTACTTGAAAATGGTTGTATTTTAGTTAGTGAAGGGGCAAATATGCCTTCAACCAAAGAAGCGATTGATTGCTTTATTGAAGCAAAAATAGCTTATGGCCCTGGCAAAGCAGCGAATGCCGGTGGGGTAGCAACTAGCCAATTAGAAATGGCGCAAAATGCCAGTATGCAAAGCTGGACGTTTGAAGAAGTTGATGAAAAGCTTAAGCAAATAATGAAAGATATTTTCACCACAGCCAACGACACCGCAAAAGAGTTTGATCAACCCGGCAACCTACTACTAGGCGCTAACATCGCTGGATTTAGACGTGTAGCCGATGCAATGATTGAACAAGGTGTAGTGTAACCACTCTCTTAATTTATGAGCCTATATAATTGAGATTATGTGGGCTTTTCTTAAGTTTTTTATTAGGTTAATTAAAATTTGATTCGCTAAACAAGGTGAGTCTACTATATTATTTTGATAAGGATGCCTAACAAGGAGAGTGACATTGCAGCTCTTACCTTCACAGTTTTATTTTTCAAGTGCCACCGAGCATGACTTTCAATACTTATTGAATAAAAACACGCTTCACATTGCTAATGTGACGCTGTATTTAGTTACGGTATTTTTATTGTCCTTTATTTTTATTTCTTGGTTTGATGATAAAAAAGAGAGTACCTCAACCATTAATATTCTGAGGATTATAATGGTGGGTTTGTCGGTTTATCTAATTTACATAAACAAAAAATTAAAACCTGAAAAATTGCATACTCGCTACTTTTTATACGGCATTTTATTTTGTTTATTATTTGGTTATTTCTTTTGGACTTATGTCAAAACCTATTATGAACTCCACGAAGGTGGCCCGATGTTAGTTGCGGCCGCATTTGTCGCTATTCCCATGTTACATTTAGGTCATAAGCTAGTCCTGTGGTCAATTATAGCTATCGGTTTATTAGTAATTGAACTTTATTCTTCTATATCAATTATCTGGACGCTCTATTTTTACTTCAGTATGGTTATTGTGATGGCCATAATTCAATATCAACTCGATATTTTACTACGTAAACAATACCAGGCTGAGCTCTTAGAAGCAGAGAAAGCCAATATTGATCAACTTACCGGTATGAGCAATAGGCATAGCTTTGACAAGCACTGTAAAACCTTAATAAAAAAGCTAAAACCCTCTCAATATTTAGCGCTTGCGATGATAGATGTTGATTATTTTAAAAAATATAACGATAACTATGGTCATTTAGAGGGTGATAACGTGTTGGTTGAAGTTGCAAACCGACTGAAAGATTGTGGTGCTGATATTACTGTGCGCTTTGGTGGGGAGGAATTTATATTAGTTAAAACGGTCGATGAAAATGAATTACATTGGCTGAGTGATTTAACACAGCGCTTTGCAAATGAGCCTATTGCTCATGCTTATTCTCCGTTTAATTACGTAACTGTATCTGCAGGGGTAGCTTATGATAAATATTGTCAACATAGGCCATCAATCGAAACTTTATTGGCTACAGCTGATACTGCCATGTACAAATCAAAAGCAGCAGGTAGAAACAGGCTTACTGTTAAAGTCATTAAGTCTTAGCTAAGTAATTTATAATAAAATACAATGCAACGTTTAATCGTTGCATTGTAATAAAGTAGCCGTTAACTATTACGAAAATGCTGATTCGGCGAGTTCTTCTTGCATTTGTTCGCGCATTTTAAATTTTTGCAATTTGCCGGTTACCGTCATTGGGTAATGTTCGACAAAGCGAATATATTTAGGCTGTTTAAAGTAGGCGAGTTTGTCTTTTAAAAACAATCGAATTGCTTGCTCATCAAGTACTTCACCTTCTTTAGGTTGGATCCAGGCACACACTTCTTCGCCAAACTTTTCATCGGTAATACCAAAAATTGCCGCATCTTGTATCCCTGGGTAGGTGTATAAAACCTCCTCAATCTCACGGGGGTATATATTTTCACCGCCGCGAATGATCATGTCTTTAATTCTGCCAACAATACTGACAAAGCCTTCACTGTCCATTACCCCCAAATCACCTGAATGTAACCAGCCTTGATTATCGATAGTGGCTTTGGTTTTCTCTTCATCATTCCAGTAGCAACGCATTATGCCGGCACCACGGCTACAAACCTCACCGGGTTGGCCTATTTTTTGAACTTCACCCACTTCATCAATAATTTTTACTTCAGTGTGCGCAAGTGCTCTTCCTACTGTGGTGACTTGACGTTCAATTGATGAGTCGGTTTCAGTGATATTGTTGATTGGGCTACACTCTGTTTGTCCATAGGCTATAACGACTTGGTTCATATTCATCAGTGTTTGTACTTTACGCATAACTTGTTCGGGACAGGTTGAGCCTGCCATAACGCCGGTTCGTAATGTACTTAAATCATAATCACTAAAGTTATTAAGCTCTAATTCGCTTATAAACATGGTAGGCACGCCATGAAGTCCGGTGCACTTTTCTTGTTGTACCACCTCTAATGTGGTTTTTGGATCGAAAGAATCACTAGGATAAATAGCCGCAGCGCCTTTACTTACACACAATAAGCTACCCAAAACCATGCCAAAACAGTGATAAAGCGGTACAGGGATACAGAGCTTATCGCGTTCAGTAAAATGCATTGCTTGGGCAACAAGCAGTGCATTATTAAGAATATTTTTATGCGTTAGCGTAGCCCCTTTAGGGTTTCCTGTGGTGCCAGAGGTAAACTGAATATTAATGTCTTGATTGCAATTGAGGGTTTTAGCCACCGCTTGAAGTTCTAACTGGTGGGCTTCTGAGGGTAAAGCGAGAATTTCATTAAATGAAAACATGCCATTTACTGGCTCATCACCTATGCAAATTACATTTTTTAATGAAGGAAGCTGAGCGGCTTTTAATTCCCCTTTTTGGCAACTGTTTAGCTCTGGGGCTAAACTTTGTAGCATATTAATATAGTGACTGCCCTTAAACGCTGTGGCAGTAATAAGTGTAGAGCATTCAACACTATTAAGGGCATATTGCAGTTCATTTGGGCGGTAAGCGGGGTTAATACACACCATGATTGCGCCGATTTTGGCCGTGGCAAATTGAGTTAAGCACCATTGTATATTATTGGGTGACCAAATACCGACCCTGTCACCGGGCTTTACCCCTAATGCCAACAGGCCCATAGCCAGCTGATCAATCTGTTGCTGAAATTCTTTATAGCTTAAGCGAATATTTTGATGAGCAACAACAACTGCGAGTGCTTCAGGGTTATTGTCGACAATTGAGTCAAGGTATTCTCCAATAGTTTGCTCTACCAGTGGTGTGCTTTGACTCCCCTTAAAATAACTATTTGATAGCGGTATAGTGTTTATTTGTTCTACTTCTTTGAGCACTGTTTGTGTCGCTTTCATGACATTCTCCATGTTTTTATCTATCCAAGGGCTGTTGATTAAATAAACACGAATTGTCGACAAAGGGAAGGGGGTTAGACTAATGTCTTACACTTGTATTTGGAAAATTTAAGCATAAAAAAACGCGTAATATTGAGCTATTACGCGTTTCTACAAAAAGGGGAATTAATTTACATTTCGTCGCTGCGGTAGGTTTTTTTCATGATATAAACGTAAGCATTAACGAATGCATTTTCTTGATATTTTTTAAGGCCTGTGTCTTCGAACGCGATAGGGATCGGGTTACGTTTTACTTGCTCTTTTATTTCAGTAGTTGAAAACACGCGAACATCGAGGTTGTCGATTAATTGGATAGCTGTTTCCATTTTGAACCCTTTAGCGCTGCCTGCAAATTTACCTTTAGGCTGGCGTTCGCGAATGGCAACAGAATCAATTTGATAATCTTGCATTAGTTTTGCAAAATCAAATTGAAATTTACGCATTACTTCAGTGTCGTTACCGTTACCTAAGGTAAAGCGTGTTTGGCGCACGTCACGAATATCAAAAACGTCGTTATCTTTACTTAAAATACAAAGTAGTACATCACTACCGGTAATTTCTACACCACATGTTCTCATTGTTAATCTCTACTATAACTTAATTACCGGTTATTATACGCAACACGCATTAAAATGCGAGTTTAAGCAGTTTACGTGCTGCTTTAATATCGTGTTTAACGTTAATTTGAGATTACCTGACTGAAGAAAAGTTATTAATTGCACATTTATGCTAAAATTGCGTGGTTTTTAATAGCTTAAAACTTGTAATTAACGCTGCAGCACGCGACAATATCTTTTTTGTAGTTGAGCAGACTCAGCACCTACATTAGCCTTTGTCGGCGAAAAATAGTCAATGCTTATTCGTAAAAGCGTTGTCGAGTCATTCTCATTTAATTAATTAAAAAATACACGTGATACATTGTAGGTGTCACCACTGTATGTAAGGATTTATAATGCCAGTTATTACTCTCCCTGACGGTAGTCAGCGTAGTTTTGAAAACCCTGTAAGCACGCTTGATGTTGCAAACGATATTGGCCCTGGTCTTGCTAAAGCAACCATTGCTGGTCGTGTGAATGGCGAACGCGTGGATGCATGTGATTTAATTTCAGCCGACTCTCGTCTTGAAATTATTACAGCAAAAGATGACGATGGTTTAGAAATTATTCGCCATTCTTGTGCCCACCTAATTGGTCATGCTGTTAAGCAACTTTTCCCAGACGCTAAAATGGCGATTGGTCCTACTATTGATAACGGTTTTTACTATGATATCGATATGGAACATTCGTTATCTCAAGATGATCTTGATGCTATTGAAAAGCGTATGTTGCAGCTTGCAAAAACAAACTACGATGTAGTGAAAAAAACCGTTAGCTGGCAAGAAGCACGCGACACGTTTGCGGCGCGTGGCGAAACATACAAAATAGAAATTCTTGACGAAAATATTGCTCAAGATGATCGCCCAGGTTTATACCACCACGAAGAATATGTAGACATGTGTCGTGGACCGCACGTTCCTAATATGAAATTCTGCCAAAACTTCAAAATTATGAAGGTAGCGGGTGCATATTGGCGCGGTGATTCTGAAAATAAAATGCTGCAACGTATTTACGGCACAGCGTGGGGCGATAAAAAGCAACTTAAAGCGTATTTAAAGCGTTTAGAAGAAGCTGAAAAGCGCGATCACCGTCGTATTGGTAAAGCACTTGATTTATGGCACTGGCAAGAAGAAGCGCCAGGCATGGTATTTTGGCACAACGATGGTTGGAGCATTTACCGCGAATTAGAAGAGTTTGTGCGTGAAAAATTACGTGAGTACCAATACGAAGAAGTAAAAGGTCCAATGATGATGGATCGTTCGTTATGGGAAAAATCAGGTCACTGGGAAAAGTATTCAGAAGCCATGTTTACTACGGAATCTGAAAAGCGTGAATACGCAATTAAGCCAATGAACTGCCCAGGTCACGTACAAATATTTAACCAAGGTTTAAAATCATACCGTGATTTACCACTGCGTATGGCTGAGTTTGGTTGTTGTCATCGCAACGAGCCATCAGGTGCACTTCACGGCTTAATGCGTGTGCGTGGCTTTACCCAAGATGATGCGCATGTATTCTGTACTGAAGAGCAAATCATGGATGAAGTATCGGCCTGTATTAAAATGGTTTACGATACGTATGAAACATTCGGCTTTGAAAAAATTGTAGTTAAACTTTCAACTCGTCCAGAACAACGTATCGGCGAAGATGAAATGTGGGACAAAGCTGAGCTTGCACTTGCTGATGCCCTTAAAGCAAATGACATTGAATTTGATTACCTACCGGGTGAAGGGGCGTTTTATGGCCCTAAAATTGAATTTACTTTGTACGATTGCTTAGACAGAGCGTGGCAGTGTGGTACAGTGCAACTAGACTTTGCATTACCTGGTCGTTTAGGCGCAACATATGTCGCTGAAAATAACGAACGTCGTACACCTGTTATGATACACCGTGCTATATTAGGGTCTATTGAGCGCTTTATCGGTATTTTAACAGAAGAGTATGCTGGTTTATTCCCAACGTGGCTTGCGCCTAAGCAAGTGGTGATTATGAATATCACCGATAAACAAGCACCGTATGTGCAGGAAATTGTACAAAAATTAAATAAACTTGGAATTAGAGCCGCTGCTGACTTGAGAAATGAGAAGATTGGCTTTAAAATCCGTGAACATACACTAAAGCGTATTCCTTACTTATTGGTTGTTGGCGACAAAGAAGTTGAGCAACAAGAAGTAGCAGTACGAACTCGCACAGGTGAAGACCTAGGCAAATTTAATGTCGATGATTTTGTAGCTAAAATCAGTGAAGAAATCAAAAATCGACAGTAAAAATCGAGCGTGTAGGGCAAGCAAAAATAGCCAGCTACACGCTTATATTATTGATATTCTTGGAGGAACGTACTATTAGAGGCGGCAAGAAAGGGCAACAAACAGCTCAAAAAAATCGTATTAACGAAGAAATTACAGCGCAAGAAGTTCGTTTAATCGACATCGACGGCGAACAAGCTGGAATTCAGTCATTAAAAGACGCGCAAGCTATGGCTGATGCAGCGGGTGTTGATCTTGTAGAGATCAGTCCAAATGCTGAGCCGCCTGTTTGTAAGGTTATGGATTACGGTAAGTTCATCTTTGAAAAAAGCAAAGAACTAAAAGAGCAGAAGAAGAAGCAAAAGCAGATCCAGATTAAAGAAATCAAATTCCGTCCTGGCACGGATGAAGGTGACTATCAGGTTAAGCTACGCAACTTACGTAAGTTCTTAGAAGCTGGCGATAAAGCTAAGATAACTATCCGCTTCCGTGGTCGTGAAATGGCTCACCAAGAAATTGGTATCGAATTATTAAACCGTATTAAAACCGATTTAGAAGAATTAGCAGTTGTTGAATCTTTCCCAAATCGTGTTGAAGGCCGTCAAATGGTTATGATGATGGCGCCGGTTGCTAAAAAGTAATAATTAGGCGATAATACGCACCGAATTTAGCTCAGGTTTGCAAGTGATGTGAAAGTGTCCACCTGAGTTAACCGGTTTTAAAGTAAAATTGCGGTATTTATATCGGGTTTTCACCGGAACATAGCAGTAAGTTAGGCCTTTAAAGTGGAGCTATAGCAATATATCTCACGCCTTCTTACTAATTTTAAAGCAATACAATTGGAGTTATTGCAATGGCTTACAAGCTAAAAAGTCACAGAGGCGCAGCTAAGCGTTTCAAAAAGACTGCTTCTGGCGGTTTCAAGCGTAAACAAGCGCATCTTCGTCACATTCTGACTAAGAAAACTTCTAAGCGTAAGTTACACCTACGTCCTAAGATGATGGTTCATAAAAATGACCATGGTCTAGTTTCACGTATGTTACCATTCGCTTAATAGGGGTTTTTAGAAATGGCAAGAGTTAAACGCGGCGTTGTCGCACGTGCACGTCACAAAAAAGTTTTAAAACAAGCGAAAGGTTACTACGGAGCACGTTCACGTGTTTACCGCGTAGCTTTCCAGGCTGTTACTAAAGCGGGTCAATACGCTTACCGTGACCGCCGTGCTAAGAAACGTACTTTCCGTCAACTATGGATTGCACGTATCAATGCTGCTTCACGTCAAAATGGTCTGTCTTACAGCCGTTTTATCAATGGTCTTAAAAAGACATCTGTAGAAATCGATCGTAAGATCCTTGCAGATATCGCTGTTTACGACCAAGTTGCATTCGCAGCGCTTGTAGCAAAAGCAAAAGAAGGCCTAGCGGCAGCTTAAGTTTTTGTATAAGTATTAAAAAGGAGCCTATGGCTCCTTTTTTTGTGCCTGTTATTTACTTTTTTAGTTATGTCATATCTTTTAGTGTCGTGTATCCATTTAACTTAAATTAGCTAAACCAGAATTTTAGGCATGTTCTTTGTTGCTCTCAAGGTTGATATTAATTATGTTTTTATCAGTACTTGATTAGGGCTTGAGCAAATAACCAAAGGAAACTGCAGTTGGCTGCATTTTTTTGTTGAACTACCGCAGTTTTGGCAACTAAAAAGCTTTAATTGCTATAATTTTTTAATTAATGCGTTTGCTAGAGAAGTATATGTTTATAAGTTTATTGGTTTTATCTGCAAGTATGGCGAATAACAGTCATTTACCGCCATTATTACCATGGGAAGGTGCGAGCACGTCGCTATTGCAACAACAAGGACCTTTAACCACAGACTTCGAAATTTCTGCAGGAGTCTCGTCTCCTAATTATGCTGATACCATGGCATTTGTTGATAGATTGGTGGCGGCGAATCCTACTCAATTTAAATCAAAAACGATTGGCTATAGTAATAGTAAACGTGCAATAAACATGTTGATTGCCAGCGAACAAGGCTTTTTTGACGCTGGGCAAATGGCTAATAGTACCAAACCAACCGTGCTTATTCAGGCCGGTATTCACGCTGGTGAGATTGATGGTAAAGATGCAATGTTTATGTTGCTTAGAGATATTGCCACGGGTAAACGTCGCGATATATTAAAAAAGGTAAACATTTTATTTATTCCCATTCTCAATGTTGATGGCCATGAACGCAGCAGTGCATTTAATCGAATCAATCAGCGCGGCCCAGTAAAAATGGGTTTTAGAACAAACGCCAATAACCTTAATTTAAATCGTGATTTCACTAAGTTAGATACCCCTGAGGTTAAAAGCGTACTTGCAGTGATTAACGATTATAATCCGAATTTATATATAGACGTGCATGTGACTGATGGGGCCGATTACCAATACGATGTAACCTACGGCTATAACCCAGTATTTGCTAGCGAGTCGCCCGCTATTTCAGATGCGCTTAACCGTTACTTTAAACCTGTTATTAATCAAACTTTAACTGAGCAAGGACATATACCTGGGCCTTTAGTTTTTGTGATGGATAAACAAGAGTTTAAATCAGGGTTAGCGGGTTGGGTGGCGACGCCTCGTTTTTCTAATGGCTGGGGTGATTTAAGGTCATTACCAACTATTTTAGTCGAAAACCATTCTTTAAAACCCTATAAGCAAAGGGTGTTAGGGACTTATGTGTTTATAGATGGTGCTATTGAAGCGTTAGCAGCTCATAAAGATAAACTCGCAAATGCGGTAAAAAAAGAACAGCAATTTGTGCCTAAGCAATTAATTGTTAAACGTGGCTACGCTGAGCAAGCTGATTATATTAAGTTTAAAGGCATTGCTTATTCTAAGAGTATGAATGCGTTGTCAAATCAGCAAGAAGTAAGCTATTTAGGTAAAAAACAAGATTATGACAAGCTGCCTATTTTTTGGCAAAAAGAAGTACAGCACACGGTCGAAGTTCCAAAATCGTTTTTTATTCCGCCAGTGTATACCGATATTATTGAAAAACTTGCCTTGCACGGGGTATCAATTAATAAACTCAGTGGTGCCAATACACAACCGTTAAAAATGGCAAAAGTATCGCAATATAGCTTTGATAAAGCACCATTTGAAGGGCGTTTTAGAGTGTCGGCACATTTTGACTATGTACCGGCCACGAATGTTGACTTAGATGGTTGGTTTGAAGTCAGTACCCAACAAAAAGCAGGCGAGTTAGCTGTGCATCTATTGCATCCAGAAGCCCCTGATTCTTTTTTTGCATGGGGTGAATTTAATACAATTTTTCAGCGTACAGAGTACATGGAAAATTATGCTTTGATCCCATTTGCTGAGAAAATGCTCAGTGATGATCCTAAATTAGCCGAAGCATTTAATAAAAAACTAAAGCAAGATAAAGCATTTGCTACAAATCCTGAGGCGCGTTTAAATTGGCTTTATGAGCACAGCCCGTTTTATGACCAAGCATATTTAAAATACCCAATTTTAATGTCATATGAACAAGATATAGTTATTCCAGCGCAAAAAGATAAAGAAATATAAGATGAAAATAATCACAATTCCCGTAACGCAGTTTATGCAAAATTGCCGAATTATAGTATGCGAGCAAACCCAGCAAGCTGTGGTGATTGACCCTGGTGGTGATGTTGACAAAATTAATGCAACGCTAAAACAGCATAACTTACGTTTGTCAGCAATATGGTTAACCCATGGACACTTAGACCATGTGGGTGCAGCACACAGTTTACGCCAGCAACACAATATAAAAATTATTGGTCCACATAAGGATGAGCGCTTTTGGTTTGATAACTTACCAATGCAAGCCACTATGTTTGGATTTGAACCTATCAGTGCTTTTTACCCAGATGACTGGCTAGCACATGGTGACACCATACAAGTTGGCCAACTTGTATTTAAAGTACTGCATTGCCCAGGGCACACCCCTGGACACGTTGTATTTTATCAAGACAGGCAAAGCACCGTTATTGTCGGTGATGTTATATTTAAAGGCTCAGTCGGGCGTACTGATTTTCCAAAAGGAGACAGTAAGCAGCTTATTAGCTCAATACAGGCCCATATAATGACGTTGCCACTGAGTACCACAATTTTAAGTGGTCATGGTGAAGATACTGATGTCGCTAATGAGAAGGCAACCAATCCGTTTGTAAGTGGTCAGTTTGGTTGATGTGTTTAATTGTTAAAAATATGCAGACTGCTTTTTAAAAAGGCTGTATAATTTAACCAATTTATTAGATAAATAAGAAATAAAATGTCTCTAAATCACGTAGATCGCCAAATATTGGCACTTTTACAACAAGATGCAAGTTTATCAACCGCTGAAATTGCAGACAAAGTAGGCTTATCTCAGTCTCCTTGTTGGCGTCGTATTGCTAAATTAGAACAAGATGGCTACATCAAAAGTAAAGTCGCATTGCTTGATGAAAAAAAGCTGGGCTTTGATATGTTGGTTTACGCCCATGTACGTTTATCAAACCATGGTAAAAAGAACCTTGCTGAGTTTGAAAAACTGATACTTAGCTATGATGAAGTGACTGAATGTTACACTATGGCGGGTACTATGGACTTTATGTTGCGTATTATCTCTCAAGGCATAGAAGGTTATGAGCACTTTGTTCGCGATAACCTACTTAGCTTAGAGTACGTGCAAGAGGTTCATTCTAACGTGACCATGACCTGTGTAAAACGTAGTACAGCCTTACCACTGTAAAATAAAAATGAGCCGATGATAAACAAATCGGCTGCATTAAAATTGTGAAATGAGCGCTAATTTGATAGAATTTAGCGCTTTTTTTATTAGCTAAATAAAACTGAGGAACTCAATGTTTAACTTACTCAGCAAAGCGCCAAGCTCTGCTAAAAACGATATTCTCTCTGGATTGACCGTGGCACTTGCCTTGATCCCAGAAGCTGTTGCATTTGCCTTTGTTGCAAATGTAGAACCCCTTGTTGGTTTATATGCCGCATTTATTGTTGGCTTAATTACGGCTATTTTTGGTGGTCGTCCGGGTATGATTTCGGGTGCAACCGGTGCGCTTGCGGTTGTAATGGTAAGTTTAGTACTTGATCACGGAGTGGAATATCTATTTGCCACCGTGTTGCTCATGGGGCTATTACAAATATTGGCCGGGGTATTTAAGCTCGGTAAATTTATACGTATGGTTCCACATCCGGTGATGCTCGGTTTTGTTAATGGCTTAGCAATTGTGATATTTTTAGCTCAGCTTGGGCAGTTTAAAGTGCCTGATGGTGCGGGCGGCCAAGAATGGATGACGGGCAGTGCAATGTATATTATGCTCGGTTTAGTGGCGCTAACTATGGCTATTATTCACTTTTTACCAAAATTAACGACCGCAATACCTTCGTCTTTGGTTGCCATTGTGACAGTAACTGGCTTAGTTATTGGCCTTGACTTAGAAGCGCGCACTGTACTTGATTTCTTAAAAGGAATGACAGGTAATGAAGCCGCAACAATTGCCGGTGGTTTACCGCAGTTTCATATTCCTATGGTGCCTTTTAATTTAGAAACACTGCAAATTATCTTCCCGTATGCGCTTATTTTAGCGGCTATCGGCCTAATTGAATCGCTGTTAACATTAAGCTTAATTGACGAAATTACAGAGACACGAGGCCATTCTAATAAAGAATGTATTGGCCAAGGTGCTGCAAACGTCACATGTGGTTTCTTTGGTGCAATGGGTGGCTGTGCCATGATTGGCCAATCGATGATCAACATTAATTCGGGTGGCCGCTCGCGTTTATCTGGTATTAGTGCTGCGCTGATGTTACTTGCGTTTATTATCTTTGCCTCAAGCTTAATTGAAATGATCCCACTAGCGGCATTAGTTGGGGTTATGTTTATGGTGGTGCTGGGTACATTTGAATGGGCAAGTTTTAAAATGATGAAACGCGTGCCTTTATCTGACGCATTTGTAATTGTTTTAGTATCGGGTGTGACGGTTATCACTGACTTAGCCATTGCAGTGTGTGTAGGTGTTATTGTGTCTGCATTAGTATTTGCTTGGCAGCATGCTAAACATATTTACACAACGAACTATATTGATAAAGAAGGTTCAAAAGTGTACGAGTTACACGGGCCTTTATTCTTTGGCTCAGTTAAAAACTTTGCCGATTTATTTGATGTAAAGAACGACCCTAAAGACGTTATTGTTGAGTTTAAATACAGCCGTGTTGCGGATCACAGTGCAATAGAAGCAATTGACAGCTTAGCTGATAAATACAATAAAGCCGGTAAAAAGTTGCATTTACGTCACTTAAGTAAAGACTGTACTGAACTACTTCATAAAGCGCGTGACTTAGTAGAAGTTAACGTCATTGAAGATCCAACTTATAAAGTTGCTTCAGACAAACTAGCTTAATAAATAAAAAGTAAACATTGAGAAGCGAAAGGTACCTACCTTTCGCTTTTTTTATGCGTATAGCCAAAGTGAAATGCTTAATCATAAATGCATAAGCCTGCGTTATAGTTTGCGATAGGGCTATTAAAAAGTAAGACAGTTGGTAGTGCTATACCCGTTGATAAATCGATATAATAGTGACAAATTTACAAGGTAATAATTAATTTTGAATTGGCAGTCTTTGATTGATAACAGACAACGCTTTTTCTGGCTTTTGCAAATTGCTGGCTGGATAGGGTATGCGTTAGTTAACTATATTGGTTCTAAAGTATTCGAAATGCGTGATATTTACGTATTCGTTATTTTACTCAATGCCTATGCGGGCTGTTTAATGACTGTCCCTTTGCGTTATATTTATCGCAAAATTTGGAACTCCTCACCTTGGGTCTTAATTATTGTTGTATTTGGTGCCTCTTATGTAACAGGTACGCTCTGGGCTGTGGTACAAAAGTTTAACCTGTGGGAGATATATCGCCACGGTTATCGCCCTGAAGAGTGGTTTTATTATTTACAGCAAGGGCTAGATTCCGTTTATATTATTTTGTGTTGGAGTGGCTTGTACTTTGGGGTTAAGTATTACCAGTTACTACAAAGTGAACGTCAAAAAGCGTTAAAAGCAACCACAATGGCGCACGAAGCACAGCTCAAGATGCTCAGGTATCAGTTAAACCCGCATTTTTTATTTAATACCCTTAATGCTATTTCCACTTTAATTTTGGTTAAAGAAAACAAAGATGCTAACTTAATGGTGTCTAAGCTGAGTGACTTTTTACGTTACACGCTCAATACTGATCCAATTAAAAAAGTGCCGCTAGAGCAAGAGCTGCATGCATTAATGCTGTATTTAGAGATTGAACGTGTGCGCTTTGATGAACGGCTACAAGTTAATGTTGATGTGAGTGATCAAGCACAACAAGCCTTGGTACCTAGCTTAATATTACAACCGATCATTGAAAATGCTATTAAGTATGCCATTGCCCACATGGCAGAAGGTGGCGTGATTGATATAAAAGCACAAGTATTTGCTAATGAATTATTACTTGAAGTGGGCGATAATGGTCCCGGCACTGAAATTGTAAATGGCCAGTTAGTTAATGCACAAGGCGTGGGTGTGGCAAATACCCGAGACAGATTAAAAACGCTCTACGAAAATAATTACTCGTTTGTATTATCACATAATACGCCAAGTGGATTAAAAGTTAATCTGCGAGTCCCGTTTGAGAAGGCTGTGAAGAAATGACAAGAATAAAAACGCTTATTGTTGATGATGAACCATTAGCACGTAAAGGTTTAGCCGTCAGGCTTGAAGAGTTTTCTGATATTGAAGTGATCAAACTATGTAGCTCAGGAGCCGATGCGATTGAAAGCTGCAAAAACGAAAAAATTGACCTCGTGTTCTTAGATATTCAAATGCCTGGGATGAACGGCTTTGAGGTTGCGCGCGCACTGAGTGAAAGTAGTAAAGATTTGCCAGCTATTGTGTTTGTGACTGCGTTTGATCATTTTGCTGTTAAAGCATTTGAAATCCATGCTTTAGATTACATTTTAAAACCCGTTGATGATAACAGATTAAAACAGGCGGTAGAAAAAGTGCATACCTATTTAAAAACACAGCAGGACAACGCCCATAAGAAAAAATTAGCTAGCTTTGTAGCTGGAATAACGGGTAATAACTGTGAAGAGATTTTAAAGAAATTAGCCACAGGTGATACCTTAACTGATCGTCGCTACCCTGAATCATTAGCAGTAAAAGAGCAGGGCGAAATTGTCAGAGTGCCAGTTGCTACCATACAGTGGGTAGATGCAGCGGGTGATTATATGTGTTTACATTGCCAAGATGGGCAAACGCATATATTACGTAAAACCATGAAAGAGCTAGAACAAGAGTTAGATCCAAGCTTATTTGTACGTGTCCATCGCAGCGCAATTGTTAACACTAAACAAATTAGTAAGCTGGTTACTCAGGTAAGTGGTGAGTACCTATTGGTACTTGAAAACGGTCAAGAGCTCAAAGTTAGCCGAAGCTATCGAGACAAAGTAAAAGCAGCGCTGGCAAGCTAAATTAACCAGAGTTCAGGTTAAATTAACAGCATAAAAAACGCGAGCATATAGCTCGCGTTTTTTTGTAGTAACTTTTACGAAACAGTCACAATCTTCATCGTGTTGGTTGCACCAATCGTTTCCATCGCATCACCATGGGTGATAATCACGGTGTCGCCTACTTGCAGTGAGCCTGCAGCCACTAATGTGCTTAATGCGTCTTTAACCATGTTATCTTTTTCACATTTTGTAGAGTCAAAAAACACTGGGTAAACACCACGGTATAGTGCTGTTTGACCTAATGTACTGGCATGACGTGAAAGTGAGTAAATGGGTAAGCCAGAGCTAATGCGCGACATGAGTTTTGCTGTGCTACCTGATTCAGTCAGGGTAATTATCGCTTTCACAGAATCTAAGTGGTTCGCTGCATACATTGCAGAGAGTGCAATTGATTCCGCATTAGATGAGAAACGGCTATCTAAACGATGCTTAGAAACATGGGTCTCTTTTTGCGACTCAGCACCTAAACAAACGCGTGCCATTGTGGCAACGGTTTCTTCAGGGTAATCACCTGCAGCTGTTTCCGCTGAAAGCATGACTGCATCGGTGCCATCAAGCACAGCGTTGGCAACATCCATTACTTCTGCACGGGTTGGCATTGGGTTATCGATCATCGATTCCATCATTTGCGTGGCCGTTACAACAGTACGATTAAGCGAACGGGCACGACGAATAATGAGTTTTTGCTTACCCATTAGTGCAGCGTCACCAATTTCAACACCTAAATCACCACGGGCAACCATCACAGCGTCAGACGCTAAAATGATATCATCTACTGCTTCTTGTGTTTCTACTGCTTCAGCACGTTCAATTTTAGCTAAAAGCTGTGCATTAGAGCCTGCAGCCTCAGCAAGAGAACGTACATAACGCATGTCATCGCCACTACGCGGGAAAGAAACGGCAATATAATCAACATTAATTTCAGCCGCTGTGATTAAATCTTCTTTGTCTTTATCGGTAAACGCAGGCGCGGTTAAGCCACCACCTAAACGATTAATCCCTTTATTGTTCGAGAGCACACCACCCACAGTAACAACAGTGTGCACTAAGTGGCCTTCAACATGCTCTACAGTAAGCTGAATTAAACCATCGTTTAATAGCAGTAAATCACCAGGAGCTACATCTTGTGGTAGCTCTTTGTAATCAATACCAACGGCATTAATATCGCCTTGGCCTTTTTCCATTTTTGCATCAAGAACGAATTTTGCTCCAACCGCTAAAGTCACTTTACCTTCTTTAAAGGTCGAAACACGGATTTTAGGGCCTTGCAGGTCAGCAAGAATTGCAACGTGCTTACCCAATTTAGCAGCTATATCTCGAACAGCTTGTGCACGGTCTTTATGATCTTGTGCAACACCATGTGAGAAGTTTAATCGAACGACATTAGCGCCTGCACGAATAATTTTTTCTAAGTTATTATCTCTGTCTGTTGCAGGTCCAAGTGTCGCGACTATTTTTGTACGTCTTAACATTAAATTCTCCTGTGCGCTTATTTTAAGCAAGTTGACGGTTATTTTGTTTTTTGCGATTACTAATAAAGAGTAATCTTTAGTTTTATGCAATTTTTATAACATTGCGACTATTATATACAAAATGAATATGTCATCATTATGACACCGGTGTCACAGGGCGTCAATGATCTAAAAATTTAAATAGCAGCGCTATTTCTTCCCCTGTGAGGGCGGTTGTTTGATATAATTGCAGTGTTTATTTTAACTGTAATAAATGCATGTAGCTTTGCTCATGGCTTAGGTCTGAGTATAATGCACGCGGTATTATTTTAATTTACTAACCAAATAGTTGTTACCGAGGAGGGCACTAAATGCAAGTTGCATTAGTAGGGTTAGGCGTTATGGGGAAAAATCTTGCCCTGAACTTGATTGAAAAAGGGATAACGCTGGTCGCTTATGACAAAAACCCAAATGCGGGTGAAGAATTATTAAGTTGTGCTAAATCACAAGGCATGGCTGACAAACTTCACATTGTCTCTGATCTAGGGGATATGGTTAGGCGTTTAGAAACACCGCGTTCTATTTTACTACTTGTGCCTGCGGGTGAATTGGTTGATGCGGTTTGCAACGAGCTGATTGAAGCGGGTGTTCAATGTAGTGATATTATTGTTGATTGCGGCAACAGTAATTATAAAGATGGTATTAATCGCAAGCTAAAATACCAAGATAAGTTTGAATTTGCCACTATGGGTATTTCAGGTGGTGCTGAGGGGGCGCGTCATGGTCCGGCTATGATGGCAAGTGGTTCTGAAGGTGGCTGGGAGCGTGTCGAGCCATGGTTTACAAAGGTTGCTGCAAGCTACAAAGGCGAGTCGTGTTTTGCACGTGTTGGCCAATCAGCCAGCGGTCATTTTGTAAAAATGGTTCATAATGGAATTGAATACGCACTGATGCAACTTATTGCTGAGGTGTATCAGCTACTTCGTCACGGAACGAACCGCTCACCAAAAGAAATTGCTGAGATATTTAATGAATGGTCGCAAGGCCAGTTAAATAGTTATTTACTATCAATTTCTAGCCATATTTTATCACTTGAAAATTCGCAAAATGTGCCGCTTGTTGATTTAATTGATAACAAAGTTGGCGCAAAAGGCACAGGCTTATGGACAGCTCAAAATGCACTTGAGCTAGGTATTGCGGTACCGTCATTAGTGGCTGCTGTTCAAGCTCGTCATTTAACTAATGCATGCAATACCACTGCTGCACAAGAGATGACATACAGCACGCAAAATACCACCCAGGTTGATGTTGATTTAGATGAATTAAAAGATGCATTCACCCTTGCAAGTTTACTGGCGTATCGTCAAGGACTTGCATTAATTAAAGGTGCTTCGCGTACTCATCAGTGGAAAGTTGATTTAGCTAAAACACTGCAAACATGGCGTGCAGGATGTATTATTCGTGCAGATTACTTAGACAGTGTTGCGCAAGGTGTCGAGTTTATTGACACCCTTGAAAAAGAGTCACTTGCTATGCGTAAAGTAACGGGTCAAGCGGTTATGACCGGTCTGGCATTCCCTGTACTGAGTGCAACACAAACCTATTTAGCAACGTTAACAACACCAAGTAATGGGCATTTAGTTCAAGCCCAGCGTGATTACTTTGGTGAGCATGGCATTAAAACCCACAGTGGTGAAACGTGTCACTTAACTGACTTAGTTGATATTGACGCAAAAGTTCGTTAATAAAATTTAACTAAACTAAAAAGGACGCTATTAAGCGTAATGCCGATCAGTTAAGAATATTTTTGATCGGTTGACTGATCTTTTTAACGCTTTCAAAATCCGATATCTGTCTCTGGTATCGGATTTTTTTATGCGCTTTGAAAATGAATTAGCGGTCGCTTTTAACTCTTGTGGTAGTTTTCATACATTCGAAAAATATGCTGAGCTACTTTCCCCTCAACTTATTCAGCAAGGCTTTGAACAAGCTGGT